>NZ_AMRL01000024.1 GCF_000299935.1 Oceanibaculum indicum P24
ACGTAGCGCGGCAGCGGGGCGCTGATCTTACGGGGCTTCGGTCCCGAATTCGTCATCGAGGTCAACCCCCTTCGGTGGGGTGGCGCGGCCGGAGAGCTGGTCTATCCGTTCCTCCAGGGCGATCCGATCCCATAGCCGGAGCCGGCCCGGCCGGTCAACCGGCTTCGGATAATGCCCTGCCCGCACCAGCCGCTCAAAGGTCAATGGCGTTTCGCCGCACAGCGCCGCCGCCTGGTCGAGCCGCAGCAGGCGTGGGCGGATCGGCTGCGCGGCCGCGCGGGGGGTGGCCTGCTGGTGCGGATAGGTCAGGGACATGGCTTCTTCATTCCCTTTCAATCCAGTCCGGTTTCGGGGCGGGCCGCGCGTACCTTTGCGGCCATGTCTTCGAAAGCGCGGGCAATCTCCTCCCTGCGTTCAGGAGATTTTGGCAGCCAGAATGTGACTGCGCTTCGATCATCATCCTGCGGCGGGTGATGCAACATAGGCGACGAATGCAGCATGATTTGCACGGCGCTATAGGTGAGGCCGGTGTTGCTGACCTTCTCGACCGTGTTGATTTCACTGGTCATCTCTTGGCTATACACGTTAATCCGCATTTTCCTCTTCCTATGAAGGGGTTAGAAGGTTTGCGGTTGTCCGGCCGATCTGGCGAGGGCTTCCGCGAGGCGATCCGATGCCGCCGCGTCGCGGCGGCGCTGATCGATGGGCGATGCTGCCTCCGCCCGGCGGATTTCAGCGGCCTGTTCGCGTTCCATCACCTCCGCCATGGTGCGGTGATTGCGGAAAGGAAAGGGGCTGGTGCAGCCGCGCGGGGTGTCGGTCATCGGCTGGCTTCCGCTGTGCATCTCGCGAGGTTTTCGCGGCGATCCGCGCACCACAATTCGTGGCTCCATTGATTGAAACCGGCGGGGTCGCAACGGCTGCACGGTCGGGCGCTGCCCATGATGTCCCTGACCTTCCGTGTGCCTTCGCAAGCATCGCATCGGGCGGCCTTGATCCCGGTGGCCAGGCTGGCTGTAGGGATCGGCGCCGTTGCCTCGGCATCGTGCCAGCCCTGCATCCAGTCCACGCGGCGGGTATCGTTCTCCCCATAAGGGCAGCGGTGCAGCGGCAGGCCGCTGCGGCAGGCGGCTGCGCCTTCGTGGTAGCTGTCGGGATGATCTGTCATGGCGTCGGTACCTCCTGTGTCAGCAGCAGCAGGGATAGAAGGATGGCAACCAGTGCCAGCTTGAAGCTGGTGGCGGGGTCAGGCATGGGCGGCCTCCCGTTCCGGCTGGAATTGCGGCAGTCCATTCCATTCGCGGCCGTCCAGCAGGCGGCCGGCGCGCTTCTTGCCGACACGGCCGGAATATGCCCCGGCGCCCCATGCGTACAGGTCGCGGAAGCCGCCCCATTCAATACGTCCCGGCCCGCCGCCTATCCATTCCCCCCACTGTTTGAAGAAAAACGGCACGCCAGCGGCGGCGCACTGGTCGCGCAGGCTGCGTAGCCAATCCGGGTGCATGGGGCGAGCCTCGGTGCCGCTCTCGCCACCGGCGATGACCCATGCTCGCTTACCGAGGGCAAGGAATTCCGGCGGCAGGGTGATGGGGCCAAGCAGCGGTTCGGCGGATATGCCGATCCAGGGGATGTTGTGCCGCTCCAAGAGATGCAGCAGGCGCGGAATATCCCGGTCGGCTTCGGCCTGCGAGGTGATGCTGACGATCAGCCCGGCATGGGCGGGCCATCCGCGCCCGACTTCGGCAAGCCGCTTTTCGATGGCGGCCAGCCGCTTGGGGACGCTCCGGATGTAAATCCGGTCGCAGGCATGGATGGTGCGCCACGCTTCTTCAAACCATGGCAGGGGCGCTTCCAGATCGAACAGATCGGACATGGATTGTACGAACACGCGGCGGCTGTGGGTGGCGTGATGGCCGGCGATCTGGTGATCTGCAGCCCACCATGAGTAATTATTGTCGAGCCGGTGCATGAGCGCGACGGCGCTTTTGATCTTGCGGCGCGGCTTGCCGGTGCCCCAAAGAGGGCCGCCAAACCGCTCTGCGACCTTCTCCGCATAGCAGATATCGCATCCCGGACCGACCTTCGTGCAGCCCCACCAGAAATTGACGGTGGCGTCCGTCCATTCGATACCCGTGTTCGCGCCCATCACAGGCCCGCCCGCGCCGCCGCGCGGCGCATGTCCAGATGGATGGCGGTCAGGGCGCTGGATGCGGCGCTGGCGAGGTCGGCGGCTTCCTCATGCCCTGCGGATTGGGCGGTGCGCATGACGCCCTTTGCCATGATGCCTACGCCGAATTCGACAAGCTGATCGCCCGTCATAGTTGCGATCAGGGGTGCCAGGGCGGCATCGGCCGCCTTGATGGCGGGGTCGGTGTCGCTGTCTCGGTCGCTCATAGGGTTAACTCCAGTTGCCAGATGCCAGGTGCGGCGCGGCGGCCGGCGCCCCGCTGGAGCGTCTGCCGCACCTTCGCCCGCCAATTGCGGTTGCGTTCGGTCAGGGGGTGGCCGGAAATCAGCCTGTACAGCTCTGCCAGCGGGATCGGTTTCCCCTCGCTGGCGAGGATCGCGCGCACAAGCTGCCGCCAAGTCGCGGCGCCTGGTGCGGCGTCTCCGGCGGGCCGGGGGATGAGGAGGGATGTGGGGATCAGCAGCGGGACGAATTGCCCTGCAAGGCCGCTGTCGGCCAGCCGGTCGGCATCCTTCCGGCCATAGGCGCAAAGGACCGAGGGCGCGCCCCCGTTTGGCTTGGCGCGGGTGCCGTCCGGATAGTGGAAGTGCAGCCGCCCTTCCAGGAACAGCAGGGCGGTGCAGGCTTCCCATACATAGCGGAAAAAGGGCTGCGTCTCGGTGCGCGCGAAGATCAGCGCCGTGCCGTGATTGTGTGCGGCCATCCTCGCCAGCCAGCGGCCGATGACACTGGCACTGTAAGGCGGGTTGAGCCATACCCGGCCGGTCCAGAGTTGCGCCAAGCCGTTATCGATGATGGTGAAGTGCCGGGCGGCCATCGGCCATGGGCGGTTAACGGGCGCGCAGGGGTCGAGGTCGAACGGGCCAAGGGCGGCGATGATGGCCGGCGGGGTCAGCCATTCCTCGGTCGCGGCGCGCGCGGAGTGATGAGATCCTATTGACGGCATCACGCGCGTTCCAGTTCCGGTTGCGGATCGGCCGGCGCGGCGATGGCCTGCAGCGCGAAGCTTCCCCACTGATCGGCGGCAGCTGCCGCCATGCCGGGAAAGAACCGGCTGCGGTGTTGCCCGCGATCCGCGCCGGGCGGCATGCGCCAAACGCGGTTCCATTGCCTCCATGCTTCGGAGCCTTTGGGCGGTTCCGGCAGGCGTTCGGTCGGCTCCAGCGGCGGCAGGCCGCGCAGATACCAGCCTGTCGCCTTGTATTCCGGGTGGCCAAACCAATGCGGCTGCACCATCTGCGGCCGGGGGAGGTCCGCCGGCATACGGGCGCGGGCGATGTCGTGCATTTCCGGATTTTCAATCGCCACGCGGTCAATCGGGGCACGCCAGAAAGCGGTAAACAGGTCAACGCCCGCTTCAAATTCCGCCTTCATGCTCTCCCATGTCCGGCCCCTGGGAAGCTGCTTCGGCGGGGTCATGTTGCCCGGCCCGGACAGCCAGCGCCGGCCGGAGCGGCAAAGCCGCGTGCAGGGCGGATGTGCGACCATGAGTAAATCCCATCCGTCGCGCAGCAGCGGGCGGGCGTCCCCGACGATATGCCGGTTGCTGCCATCCTCCGCCGGGCGGAGGTCGCAGCTCCAGGCATCATGCCCGCGTCGCAGGAAGGCGTTGCGCACGATGCCGGAGCATTCGCAGGCGATCAGCACGCGGAGCGCACGGGCGATCATTCCCCGCACTCCCGCTTCGGCCGGTTGCTGCCGGTGAAAAGAAACTGGCTTCGCAGGGCCATCTGTTTGGCCTGCAGGCGGGGGTTTCCATCGATCATCGCGCGCACCATGTCGCCCGGCTTCGGCGGCGTCGTGAAGGCCACCGGCTGCAACTCCGGCAGGGCGCGGGCGGCGGCGGTTGCGGATGCCAGTTGCCGGCGGGCATCCCTGATATCCGCCTCGGCATCGCGCATCGCGGTATGGTCCACCAGTTCCATCGCCTGATCCTGGGCTTCCTCCGCGTCGTGCAGCTGGCACGCGGCCTCGATCAGGTCGAGGAGGGCAGCGGCGGCGGGCGCAGGGAGCAACAACCCGCCGCCGCTCTGCGCGCGGTCGCGGAGGAGGAGGAGAGTATCCGCGCGCATTAGGATTGCCTCGCATAGGCTTGTGTGAGCTGAGTGCGGAAGGCGTCGGCAATCTCATAGAGCCGTGCTTCTCCCGCGTCGGTTTCCTCGCTGCCGGGCATGCGCCACTTTCCCGCATCGGCGTCATAGGTGGCGATCTTCGCCACGGCGCGGATCAGCCTGTCCGCCCGGCGGGGCCGGTCGATCAGGCGGCATAGGGGAAACTTGCAGTCCTTCGCATCCGGGCTGAAATGGATGAAGCCTTGCCAGTCATGCCAGCAGTGCAGGCGCATCGCCCGGCGCTTCCGCCGCGTGGCGCGGTTCGGGCCTTCATTCGGGACGGGCATTAGCTGGAGCTGCGCCTCAACCTGTTCGGCCTCCTGCCTGACCATGTTGATGACGTGGGGCATGCTGGCGAGGGTGCCGGCAACCGCCGCTCTTTTCAGGCGCGCGATGTCGCGCTCGAAGTTTTCTCCGATGATCTTGAGATCGCCGCTCATGAGGTCAGCCCTCCCGTCAGGATGGGAAAGTGGTCGAGAACCGGAATTTCGGTGCAAAGCATGCTGTCGGGGGCCGGCCGGTCGGCAAGCCATCGC
The DNA here is from genome assembly GCF_000299935.1 of Oceanibaculum indicum P24. Lineage (NCBI taxonomy): Bacteria > Pseudomonadati > Pseudomonadota > Alphaproteobacteria > Rhodospirillales > Oceanibaculaceae > Oceanibaculum > Oceanibaculum indicum. Next base: position 4,836 of record NZ_AMRL01000024.1, read on the forward strand.
TGTACCTGGCCCGGTGCCAGCATCATCGCGATCTGCGACGGCAGGCAGCGCTTGCCAGTGTCGATCTGGTCATAGCGCGGATCGTGCAGGTCGAGGATGAAACTGAAATCGCAATTCTTGATATCCGGCTCGCTGTCATCGCTGACCATGGCGTCAACGGTGGCGATCCGCGCGCGGGCCTCGGCTTCGGAAAGCCCTGTCCATCTGGCGAGGGCAACAAAGCCGTTCTGGCGATGATCGGCGGCGGTGAGGGTGAGGGAGTATTTGCCGGGCATCAGGATTGCCCCTTCTTGTAAGCCTGCAGGGCATCGCTGTAGTTGGCGAAGCCGGCATCACGGGCGATCTCTTCCAGTGCCGCGCTGTGGCTGATGCCTTCGGCGCGCTTCAGCTTCACCGCTGCGCGCTTTAAGCCTTCAAGCGTCGCGAATTGCTTGTTGGCAAACATTTCCTCCGCCTGCTGGCGGCCGATGACGCGCGACAGCAGGTAAGCGCCGCTGATGCCCTCCAGCCAGATGACGGCGGTGTGCCCGCCCATCACTTCGGCGGCGGAGCGGGTGACCGTCTCGACCTTTTCCCCCTTATCCTTCGTCGCCGTTACGGGGGTGCCGACCGGGTAATGACGGTTCCAGATGTCGCAAGCTGTCTGCGGGCCGGTGGCCAACAGATGGATAGGCGTGCGGATTTTGACCGTGATAGTTTCCGGCTTGTTCGCGTCCATCGGATCAGCCCTCCGCCTGCTGGCGGGTGGCGCTGGCGGCTTCCGCTTCCTTCGCGGCCTCCTCCCGGTCGCGGCGCATGAGGGCGGCGCCCAACAGCGCGGCGGCGCGCACGGCGTCCCGTTCCGGTGTCTTGGGTTTCCACCATTCAACGGGCCAAGGCCAGTTGCCAATCGGCTCGGAGAGTACGATTTTGCGCACTTCCGGGTGTTCACATTGTGCGGTAAGGGCATAGCTGGATGCCGCATGCTCCAGTTCGCCATTCCGGTACTGGTCGTCATGCGCCGGCCCGAAGCCCTCGATCACGATCTGCCGGACCATTTCGCGGCCGATTTTCGCCAGCGTCGCGGCGATATGTTCGGCCAGCAGCGGATGGTGCGCGTGCAGGGTTTTTTGCAGCGCCGGGGCCATATCGACCAGTTCGACGTAAAAGCGGTCGATATCGGCTTGCGGCGCGATCTGTTCCGGCTGCTTCGGCCGGCGGGTATCGATGATTTCTCTGACAATCGGCTCGATGATTTCGCGGATGATATCCGCTTCGCGCATGCCGGTCATTTCAACCCGCATGACTTCTTCATGCGGCATTTCCGAAACCAGCCGGGCGGGCTTTTGCCTGGCGGAAAGTTCGGCCTCAACGCGGCGGCGCCACCATGTCTTGCCGCTGCCCTGATCGCCCGCGAAGCCGATCAGCAGCACCTCAAGGCGCGGCTCATTCTTCGCTGGTCCGGTCCATATCGTGATGCTGCGGCCGGGTGCGGCGGGAACGGTCATCGCAATCGGGTGTAAAGTCGTATGTGCCATGTTCTCCCCCTCCTGTCGGGCTGGTCGGAAAGCTGGTGCGGTGCTGGCGGTGTTGGCTGGCGGTTGCCCGGCCGTGTCAGGCGCCGGGCAGGCCGGGCCATCGGATGTTGCCGATGGTGGCGGCGGGGCGGCGGACATGCCGCCGGCAGCCGATCAGGCGCTTGAACGCGCGATAGAGGCCGCTCATGCCGTGTCCCCTTTGGGCTCCGGCCTCCCATCCTCCGCTGTCGCGCTGTCCTGCGTGCCCGCATCTTGCAGGATCGCCCCCTGCGTGATTGTCCTGGCCAGCTCCGCGTCCGCATCCTGCAGGGCAAGCGCCATCGTCTCGCCAAGCAAGGCCATCTGTTGCAGCAGCGAGGCCGCGTGCAGCATGTCATCAACGGCGGCATCGTCGGTGGTGGCATCGGCGCGGGCGATGAGCTGCCGGACGGCGGCATCGGCCCGGCGGGTGATGTCCGCGATGCGGTGCCGGCGGTGTTCCGCCTGCACGGTCGCCAGCGCGGCGTGCAGGGCGAAGGGAACGGGCAGCGGGCGCCAGGGTTCGGGGTGTGAGGGCAGCCCGGCGTTTGACGGCTGGTGCAGCCCGTCCGAAAGTGCGCCGCCCACGATGCCGTTGCTGGTCATGGCTGCGGACAGCAGCCCGCCGGAGAGGAGGGCCGCGCTCACAGCACGGCCTCCAGCGCTTCATCCATCGCGGCATCGGAACAGCCGATCCGCACATGCCGGCGCGACAGCGTGTAGCGCACGCCTTCCGACAGCATGGTGATCGTCTCCTCGCGTATTTCGATGGCGAAGCCGTCGCGCCCGCCGGTGGAATGCACGCGGTCACCGGGGCGGATGCGGCCCGGATCGCCGTGCTGCTGGTCCTGCCGGGCGCGGCGAAGCCGTGCCAGCGCGCATGGGAAGGGAATGAGATTGTCGGGCATCGGGGGTGCCTCCTTGGGTGGTGGTACCCCTAAAATATCGGAAAGCGACAAAAATTAGCAAGAGGAATTGTCCAAAAACGACAAAGCAGGAAATTCCATATCGGATAAACAGTTGTTAAAATTGCAGCTAATCAACTTTTCCTAGTGCCTGAATGCTGTTCGAGGCCGCGTGCCGGGAGGTGATTTTGCTAAAAAAGCTGATGTGGGGTCTGGCGGGGCTTGTCGCTGTTGCCGTCCTGGCGGTCATCCTGTCGCCTTATGACGGGCGCGGCAGCCGGCGGGATTTCTGCGAAATGGCGGTGTACCTGATCGCAAAGCGGGCTGGTGCCGATCCGGTGAAATTCCGCCTGGTGGGGGAGTGCGAGGAAATCAGCCGGGGCCGCTATTCGATGGAAGTCAGGGGACGCTACAGCACGCCCATAACCCGCGATCCGCACCTCGCCTTTCATGCGCTGGTGGCGCAGCATGCGGGAAAGGATCGTTATGAATTGTGCTGGTATGAGGCGGCCGGCGGAGTGCGGCAGCGTATCGCGCGGGCGGAGTTCTGCTTTTGAGCGCTGGCGCTGAAGGGCGGCCATCTGTTCAGGCTGTCATCCGCCATATCCTGAAGGGGCTGGGGAAAAATCAGTCCTGGCTGGCGTCGGAAATGGGCATCCCGGAAGGCTCGCTTTCAAGGAAGCTGCGCGGGGTGTCTCCGCTGACAGCGGCGGAAATGGCCGGTCTTGCCAATGCGCTGGATATGGATGTGCGGATGGTGATGGCGCTGTTCGGCATTCGCCTGAAGCGCTGATGCGATTGTGTGTTTATTCCTTTACCGGCGGCGGCACTTTTCGCGGGCCGGTGTCAGGGTCATAGCCAAAGGCTCGGATCGCGTCACGAACGTCGAGTTGAAGCATTCTGGCTATGATGAGAAATTCCGGAAGGCTGATGGTCAGCTGACCGGACAGCTTGCGGGATACTGACGATTTCGTGACGCCAAGCACTGCCGCGATCTGCTTTTGGCGGATCTTCAATTCCTTCATCCGCTGGCTGATAAGTCCATGATCTATCGCCATGGATCGGCCTCAACTGACCGGGCGGGGCCAATGCCAATAGATCGGCGCGGCCTCGACAATCTCCGCGTCCAGTTCGACCTTGCCGGACCATAGCGACACAAGCGCATAGCGCCCCTTGGTCACGCTGGGCTGTATGGTGCGCAGCAGCCGGCGGCCATCCTTGCGGGTCACGATGCATTCCCCGGTGATCTGGTCTATCGGGGTGTCGCGCTCAATCGCTGCAAAAATCAGTTCTCCGCGCATGTAGCGCGGTGCCAGGGCGTCGGTATCCACGATGGCGGCATAGCCTTCTTCCAGGCCGGCGGGGCGGCGCGCCCATATCTGCCCCATCACCGTTTCGTCAATATCCTGGGCTTCGCCATCGTCGGTAATGCGATAGCCGATCCGGATGCGCGGGGTTTCCGCTGCCGTCGATATGCCCCATGCGCGCATGATTTCGCGCGGGTCCACCTGCAGTGCCTCGGCAAGCCTGGCGATGGTCGGTCCCTTGATCTGGCTGTCATCCTTCAGCAGCTTGGTGATGGTGCTGGGGGTAACGCCTAGCTGCCCGGCAAGCCAGGTGCGGTTCTTGTTCAACGCCTTCAGCCGGCCGTCAACAAGGTCTTTCTTCAAAATCATCAGCAGCAGCTTTCGCTTCCGGCCCGCGTCATTCGCGGGGATCGGCGGTTCCTGCGCGCGCTGCGGGGCCTGCATTGCCGTCGCTGCCATCATCCGGGTGTCTCCGTCAGGGGTGGCCCGGCCTTCGCGCTGTCCGGTTTGGATAATCCGGTTTCAGTGCGGGCCGGTCAAACTCTCATATTGTCGTTTTCGGCTAAATATAGTATGTCGAAAAACGACAAACACCTCTCTCTGTGGTTTTTCAGCCGATAGGAGGCTGCCTCGTGGCCGAAACCATCGCCAAGGTCATCGTCAGAAAAGTAGGGGGCGCTGCGGTTGTCAGCCGCATCGTCAAGCGCTCCCTGTCCTGCGTTTACAAGCATACATGGTGCCCGTCCAAGCCGGGTGCAATCGGCGGCGGGCTGGTGCCGGCATCCTGGCAAGCGCCGCTGCTGGCCTATGCGGAGGCGGAGGGCATCGATCTGCGGCCGGAGGATTTCGTCAGGCTGCGCCCGGAGCCGGACTCTGCCGCGCCCGATGGCGATGATGCCGGCGATCCCCAATCCGACCGAGAGGAGGCCGCGTGATGGTGTCGCGTGATGCCCGTGCGGAAGCGTTCTATTCCGATCTTACGGAAATGGTGCTTCGCAACCTGACGGCAGGCATGGATTTGCGGGATGTGCTGGCGGGTCTCTGTTCCGTCACCGGCTATGTCGTTGCGCAGGTTCCCGATCCTGACGGCTCCAAACTGGAAGCTTCCTGTTGCACCACCATTGTAGCGGCGGTGGCGTTCAACCGGCGGCGGCAACAAAGCGAAGCCGGATCGCCCGCGCCGCTCTCTCCCGCGAACGGGAATTAGGGCGCGATGCCTGCCGACAGCGCATATGGGCCGGATAGGCTTACCGTTCGCGATATCGCGGGCCTGCTGGCGGATCGGGCGGAGGAGGTGGCGCGGGCGCTGCTGCCGCTGGGGTCGAGGCGCGGCGCGGAATGGGTTGAGCTGGAGCGGGCGCGCGGCGGGCTGGGGGACAGTCTCTCGGTCTGCATTTCCGGCCCGAAACGCGGGCGCTGGTGGCACCATGCCGCCGGGCAACATGGCGACCTGATCGACCTTTACGCCTATCTGCATTCCGCCGATCCGGGGCAGGCGGTGACATGGGCCAAGGGCTTCCTTGGCCTGACGGATGACCGGGTGGCGCTGCCGCCCCCGCGCCGATCCGCCTATGCCGATGACATGGCGCTTATCGAACGCGAAAAGCGCAACAGCGATTGGGCGCGGCGCATCTGGCGGGGCGGGACCATTCCCGCCGATGGCACGCGGACGGAAGCCTATCTGCGCGAACGGGGCTTCCCTGGCGATATCCCGAAAAGCCTGCGCCACGCGCCGGCGCTGACGCATCCGGATGGCGGCGAATTTCCCGCCATGGTGGCGGCAATCCAGCGCGCCGATGGCGAGATTGTCGCCATACACCGCACCTTCCTGTCGCGCACCGGCGGCAAGGCGGATGTCGGTACGGCCAAGATGATCCTCGGTCCCGCGCGGGGTGCTGCGGTGCGGCTTTCCCCGCGCAAGCCGCGCCTGGTGCTGGCAGAAGGGATAGAAACCGCGCTGTCGCTGCTGACGCTGTGGCCCGGCGCCTGCGTCTGGGCCTGCCTGTCCACCAGCGGCCTGCGCGGGATCGTGCTGCCCGATTGGGTCGAGGAAGTCGTGATCTGCCCGGACTATGACCGGCCGTGCGAGACGCCCGGCCCGATGTTCGGCAAGCGGCCGGGGATGATCGCGGTGGCGGCGCTGCAGGAAAGCCTTGCAAACCGGGCCCGCCCGGTACCGTCCAGCATCGTTCTGCCGCACACCGAGGGGCTGGATTTCAACGATGTGATCCGGGCGCCGGATGGGCCGGCCAATGGGGGCGGACGGTGAAGCGCTACATCGAAATGTGGTCCAGTGGCGTCGGTTCTTGGGCCGCTGCAAAACGCCGGGTTGCGGCCGTAGGTGTCGAGCCAATCACGCTGCTTTTCACCGATACGCTTATCGAGGATGAGGATAATTATCGCTTCCTGATAGAGGGCGCGGCCAACATCCTCGGCGCTTCGTTGCCACGACAATTCGTCCCCCCTATCGACAGTTTTCCGCCTATCTGGGAGCCGGAGGCGCGGGCGCTGTTCTTGCGCGGCCTGGCGGCGGAGACCATGGAATTGCTGCCTGGTTTCGTCTGGCTGATCGAAGGTCGCAACCCATGGCAGGTGTTTTTTGATGAGCGCTTCCTGGGTAATAGCCGCGTCGATCCCTGTTCGAGAATTCTAAAGCGGCAGCTCGCGGATCGCTGGCTGGCTGAAAACTGCGATCCCGCTGCCACTGTCGTTGATGTCGGGATCGACTGGAGCGAGGCGCACCGCTTCGATGATGGTGCAGGGGGTGGGGTTCGCCCGCGTCGGGGCGCGGATGGCTGGGTCTATGAAGCGCCGTTGACGGAGGCACCGTTCCTGACAAAGCGGGATGTCTTTCGGCTTGTAGCGGCGGCGGGGCTGCGCCGCCCGCGCCTTTATGATGAGGGGCATTCGCACGCCAATTGCGGCGGATGGTGCATCAAGGCCGGCCATGCGCAGGCTGCCAATCTGCTGCGGAACCGCCCTGAAATCTATCGGTATCACGAGGGCCAGGAGCTGGCGATCCGCGCTCATCTTGAGGCGGATGTTTCGATGATGACGGATCGTCGCGGCGGCGGTGGAAAAAGGCCGCTGACCATGCGGGCCTTGCGAGAGCGCATAGAGGCCGGCGGTCAGATCGATATGTTCGATTGGGGTGGGTGCGGGTGTTTCTCCGGGGTGCCCGAATGACCGCGCGGCGATCTGCCCCGCCATCCCCTGCCGTTAGGCGCTGCTGCCGCTGCCCCGCCGTCGCGAGCTGGGGCTATGGCGTCTTCCTGCGGCAGGGCAAGCCGGGCCGCTGGTACTGCACGAAACACAAGCCCGCCGGCGGAGAGGGGGGCGCGCGGCCGAAACCGTCGCGCCGCGCCCTGAACCGGCAGGGCGAATTGATCTGAACCGCCCCGGTATGTGGAGGAGGATAACCCGGTAATGGCAGCCAAGAGCGAACCGCCGAACAAGCTGGCGGAAGAGATCATGGAGGAGCGGCGACTGATCGCGGATGATGGCGGGCGGCTGTACGAATATGATGCCGGCTTCTGGCGGCAGCTTTCCGATGCGGAGCTGCATGCCTGGGCGCTGGCTGTCGATGGTCCGCGCTCCACTTCCGCCCGCCGGCGCGGCGAAATTGTCAGCTTCCTGCGCGCGGCCTGCCACCAGCCGGTGACCTGGGGGCGCGTCGCGGATTACGAAATCGCCTGCCGCAATGGCGTGGTGGATTGCCGGAGCGGCGAAATCCGCCCGCACCGGCCGGAAGATTATCTGGAGCGGGTCATGGCCTGGGACTATTCGCCCCGCGCGCAATGCCCGCGCTGGCTGGCCTGCCTGGAAGACTGGTTCGGAGATCCTGACGCGCCGCCGCCGGAGGATCGCGGCGAAGGCCAGCAGCCGCCGGAAATCGAGGCGCTGCAGGAATTCTTCGGCTACATCGTCCTTGGCCATGCGCGCTACAAGAAAGCCCTCGTTCTGTTCGGTGAGAGCAACAGCGGCAAGACGGTGCCGCTGCATGTCGCCAAGCATATGGTCGGGCAGGATGCGTGCTGCACGCTGGCGGTCGAGCATATGGACAACCCGGTGTTGCGCTGGGTCATCAAGGGGAAGCTCCTCAATGTCGTGACGGAGCTGTCCGTCGATGCGGTCGTGGCCGATGGCGGCTTCAAGACGCTGATATCGACCGAGGAACCGGTGCTGCTGAACGGCAAGAATGAAAAGCCGGAGCTGTACACGCCGCGCGCGAAACACGTCTTCGCAACCAACAGCCTGCCGCGCCTGAATGACCGGACGGAAGGCGTGCTGAACCGTCTGCTGATTGTGCCCTTCACGCGGGTCATCCCGCCCGACCGGCAGGATGACGGGCTGGAAGCGGCGCTGCTGGAGGAAATGCAGGGCATCCTTTGCTGGGCTATCGAGGGGGCCAAGCGCCTGGTCGAGCGGCGGGGCCGCTTTACCGAGGTGCCAAAGGCGCGCGAAGTCCTGTCGGAAATGCGGATCGATGCCAACCCGGTTCGGCAGTTCCTCCGCGAACGGCTCATGCCCGACAATAAGAGCGCGATCCCGCTGGCCACGCTGGTTGACGTGTACAACCGATGGAACAAGGGGTCGCGGAAGATATCGACGCGCTTCCTGGGCAAGCTGCTGCGCGAATGCGGGCAGGTCGTGAAAAATGTGCGCTACAGCGACGATGGGGTGATGTCCTCCCTGATCGGCTTCCGGGTCAACCCGTACCGCCCGCCATCCTCGTTCCAGGTGCGGCCGGAGGCGATCATGGCGGTGGGGCCGGAGGTGACCGGGGCCGCCGATGCGGAAGCCCCGCCGGAGGTGGATGAGGGTGAGGTTTGAGGGGGTGGGGCGAGAAATCCGGGGATAAGTAAGTGTGGTGGTGTTCCCCGAATGTTCCATGCGCTGTAGTCTGTTATCGAAGCGTTATTAAGGCGCGATCTGTTATTAACAGCCATGCGGTTTGTTATCGTCTGTTATTAACAGCGCCGCCTTTCGATAACACCACAACCCATTGTAAATAAACGGGAAAACCCCGTTTGTTATCGAGTTATCGAAGCGCCCTCCTTTAATATAAAAGTCAGCTTAAAGGGGGCGGTTTTGAGGGGGGTACGTATATGAATTCTCGATTACAGATAACAGCCGGGCGGAAGCTGGCCCCGCTGGGTGCGAAGGATGCGGCTTCTTCCTCGATCCGTTCGGCGGAGGCGGCGGGTTCGCCATCGGGTGCGACCGGGCCGGCCCGGAAGCTTCGCCAGATCACGGCGCGCGCCCTGCTGGAATGGACCTATCGCGATCAGTGCGCGGATCGGCTTGCCGATGCCGGGCTGATCGGGCCGGAGCGCGATGCCGCCGGGCTGGAGCCGCGCGGCAGCTCCGCCGATGGCGTCGCGGCCCTCATGCGGCGCGATGTGCTGGGGGTGCGGATCGATGGCGGGCCGGTCGGTGTATCGCCCAGGCTGCATCCCGATGCCGAGGCGGTGCATGATTTCGTGATCGCGGCGCTGCCCGGCCTGTCGCCCTGGATGATCCGCCATGCCCGCGCCGGCAGCTGCCCGGATTGGGGGCAGGCCATGCGGCCGCGCATGGAACCGGACTGGAAGGGCGAGCCGCGCCATGATGGCTTCGGCCGCCCGGTGCGCGGCAGCTATCGCATGATCTATGACGCGAACCGCAATCCAATCGCCTGCGCGGTGCAGCCCGCCGATCATGTGATCTATCGCGATGCGCTGCGGCAGGATTACCGCCGCTGGTATGATGGCGTTGCTGCTGTCTTCGCTGCCTTCCGGCATGGCGGGCTGGAGGCGCACCGGCTTTCCGGCATCGGTGCCGATCCCATGCCGTGGGAATGACCCTGCATCTGGTGTGCGGAAGGGTTACATCGGCTAAGTGTTGATTGTCGTTGACAATACGAAAATTCGTTGACAGAGTGAGTGCAGCCTAAAAAAGAACGCCCCTGGGGAAGCCCGGCGGGCGTTTTCTTTTTGGCCTGGTGTGCGGTGCACATCGCTACGCTTACGGGCGTTTCCTCCCATTCCAGACTTGACCCGCGCCGGCGATGGGCGGCGTGGCCGTGGCCGGCTCCAATCGGGGTGGTCGGGCTGGCCGCTTAGGCGGTCGCGCCGTCCTTCCCCGGCGCGGGTCCTTCTGGAAGCCCCCGAAGCGATGCGGTGCCGCAGCGCATTTCGTGAATGTGTTTCAAAAAAATCAAAGGGTTAGCTTCTTCTTCCGGTTCTTTTCTGCGGGGCGATGGTGATGAGCGAGAACGATATCCAGCCGGATGACGTGCGCTCCCTTCGCGAGGCGGCGCTGTTCTTCGGCGTGACGGCGAAGACGATGAGCGACTGGATCAGGCTTCAGGGCTGCCCGGTCGTGAAGGGCGGACAGCCCGGCGTGGCGTATGAAGTCAGTCTGCGGCAGGTTGCCGCCTGGCGCGACGGGCTGGAGGCGGAAGCCAAGGCGAAAGAGGAAGCCAAGGCGGAAGCCGACGCGCAACTCAAAATGGAGCTGCTGGGTACCGGCGCGCTGATCGATGGCGACGCCAGCGGCCGCCCGGTTTCCGCCCGTGACAAGAAAGCGTGGGTTGAGGCGGAAATCGCCCGCGCCCGCCTGGCGGAAATGCGCCGGGAGCTGGTGCCTGTGGAGGAAATCCGCGCGGCGCTGGTCGAGGCTATGGGCCAACTGCGCAACGGGTTGCTGGCCCTGCCGGATCGCATTGGCGAAAAGCTTGGGCTGGAGGAGGCCGATATCGCGCTGATCGCGGAGGAAATCCGCGCGTCGCTGTCCGATCTGGCCGATCAGGTCGAAGCCATGGAAGGCGATCTGTCGCCTGCCGAGGTGGCGCATGCTGCGGAGTGATCCGCTTCCCGACTGGCGTTCCGGCCGGTCGCTGGTGTCGCGGGCGATATCGGCGGCGATCCGCCCGCCGGTCGCGGTCACCGTGGCGGAGGCGGCGGAGCGTCACCGCTGGCTGGCGAAGCCGGGCAGCAAGACGCGCTGGCGGAATGCCACGACGCCTTACCTGGTCGAGCCGATGGAAGATGTTCTGTCGCGCTCGGTCGGCATGTCGGTGCTTATGGGACCGTCGCAGTTCGGCAAGACCGAGGTGCTGCTTAACGTCATCGGCCATGCGGTGAAATACCGCCCGTCCGATATCCTGCTGTTGCAGCCGGATAAGCAGCTCGCCATCGATTTTGGCGAACGGCGGCTGGAGCGCGAAATGATCGAGCCGTCGCCAGATTACCGGGCGGAGCTTGGCCCGTCGCGCAGCGATGACAAGCAGCTCGAAAAGACGTTCCGGTCAGGGATGAAAGTCACCCTGATCTGGCCGGTAAAGGGGCAGCTCGCCAGCCGCTCGGTCAAGATCGTGATCGTGGATGAGCGCGACCGGATCGATGACGATATCGGCGGCGAAGGCGATCCGGTCGAATTGCTGGGCCGCCGCACAACCTATTTCGGCAAGGACGGCAAGGTGCTGGTCGCCTCCAGTCCGGGCCGGGCCGATGGCAGCGGCATCCTGGCGTTGTGGCGTCGCGGCGATCAGCGATTGCTGGCGGTGCCGTGCCGCGAATGTGGCGAGTATTGGACGCCCGGTTTCGGGGAGGATCGCAAGCCTACCTTGTCGCACCTCTACCGGCCTGAAGGCTGCGATGAGGAAACGGCGCGGCGCGAAGCGCGCCTGGTGTGCCCGAATTGCGGTGGGCTGCATGGGGATCGCGACAAGCCGGCGCTGTTGGCGCGGGGTGTGTGGTGTCCGGTTGGCATGAATGTCGCGGCGGATGGCACGCTGTCCGGGCCGCGTCCGGAGGGGCGGGTGCGGAGCCGCTGGTTTCACGGCTTCCTTAATCCCTTCAAGCCGCTTGGCGATCTGGCTGCCGATCTGACGGCGGCGGAGGAGCTGTTCGCGCGGTCGGGTGACGAAACCGCCCTGCAGACGGTTCACAATACCGTCCTGGGTATCCCGTACCGCGCCGCCGCCGATGGGGCGGAGCCGCTGGTTGCAGATGATTTCGATGACCGGCGCGACGCCTATGCGTTGCGCACCGTGCCGGCCGGGGTCGCGTACCTGGTCGCGACGGTGGACGTGCAGGGCAACCGCTTCGCGGTGCTGGTGCGCGGCTTCGCGGCGGATGGCGAAAGCTGGGCTATCGACCGTTTCGACATTACCGCGCCGGCGCGCGGTGAGGGCGATATCCGCCCGGCGGAGCGGAGCGAGGATTGGCAAGAGCTGCTGCCGCGCGTGGTGCGCCGCGTCTATCCGCTGGCGGATCGGCCGGGCTGGGGAATGCCCGTCGCGGTGACCGTCATCGATACAGGCGGCATGGATGGCGTCAGCGACAAGGCGCGCGAATTCTGGATGTTCGCCCGGCGGAAGCGCGTGCCGGCCTTCCAGTTGATGATGATAAAGGGCGCGACGCTGACAACCGCGCCGATGGTCGGGCGCCCGACCTATGCCACGGTGGACGGCAAGCCGAACAAGCGGGCTTACCACTGGTGGATGCTCGGAACGCATGAGCTGAAGAATACGCTGTTCAACCGCCTGCACCGGCTGGAGCCGGGGCCGGGCGCGCTGCACTTCCCGGCCGCCTGGGAAAAAAGGTGGTTTGAGGAGCTGACGGCGGAGGAGAAGCGGAAGGGGCGCTGGGAGCGCATCCGCCGCGCCAATGAAAGCTGGGATTTGGAGGTTTACGCGCTTGCCGCCTCGCTGCGGCTGGCGCCGGAACGTATCGACTGGAGCAACCCGCCCGCATGGGCGCGGCCGGTCGAGATCGATACCGCGCGGGCGAAGAGCGGGGAGGGGGCCGGGACCGTCCCGGCGGCGGATGGTGCTTCGGCACCGTCCGCCCCTCCGGCGGTCGGCGCGGAGGGTGAAACGGTGGTGCGTGCCATGCCGGTACCGGCGGGGCGTGTGCGGCGGAAACGTGGTGTCAGAGGGCGGGTGCAATGAGCGCTGAATTGACGGAAGCCAAAGAGCAGCTTGCCGAATGGAAAAAGGCATCGCGCGCGCTGGCCAAAAACCAGTCTTACAGCATTGCCGGCCGCACCTATGTCCGGTCTGACGCCAGCCATGTGCTGCGGATGCTTGAATACTGGAAGCGGGAGGTTGAACAGCTTTCCCGCCGCCGCCGTGGCATCGGCTTCCGGAAGGCGGCCGTCTGATGCCGCGCTTTCGCCCTGCCGGCGGTCAGCCGGCCAAGCCCGCCATTCGCCGCACCCTGCTTGACCGCGCGGTTGGCATCGTGTCTCCGGCGGCGGAGCTGAACCGCATCCGCGCGCGCGCCGCTGTCGATATGGCGGCCTATTGGGGCGGCGGCGGGATGGGCGGCTATGAGGGGGCGTCGCGCACAAAGCGCAGCCTGGCAAGCTGGTTTACCCGCGCCCTGTCTGCGGATCAGGCGCTTTTGCCGTCGCTGCCGGAGCTGCGCAACCGCTCCCGCGATCTGGAGCGCAATTCGCCCATCGCGGGCGGCGCGATCAGCACGGTGGTTGACAATGTGGTGGGGGCCGGCCTTGTGCCCCTCCCGACCGTCGATGCCGCCTTTCTGAAAGGCGCGGTCGGCATGACCGAAACAGAGGCGGAGCAATGGGAGGCCGATGCCGCCCGGCTGTGGCGCCATGTCAGCGAAAGCGAGGATGTGGACGTTGAGCGTTCCGCCAATCACCTGCAGCAGCAAGAGCTGGTGTTGCGGGAGGTGCTGACGGCGGGCGATGTATTCCCGATCCGGCGCTATATCGAGCGCCCGTCGCGGCTGCTGGGCTTCACCGTGCAGCTTGTCGAAGGGGAGCGCTGTTGCAATCCGAATGGCGAGCCGGCGACGCATCGGCTGGCGGCGGGTGTGGAGTATGACGCGGACAGCGCGGCAATCGCCTATCACTTCCGCACCGGCACAATCGGAGATCCTGCCGCGCCGCAACGCTGGGTCCGGGTTCCGGCCCGCGACGATGCCACTGGCCTGTGGACGTGCCGGCGGCTGTTCGCGCCGAAACGGCCGGGGCAGCGCCGGGGCGTGCCGTACCTGGCGCCGGTAATCGAGACGATCAAGCAGCTTGATCGCTACAGCGAGGCGGAAATCATGGCGGCGGTCATGAACAGTTGCTTCGCCATCGTGATGAAGTCTCCCACCGGGGAGGGGTCCGCCGGCCTCGATCCGCTGTCCGGCGGTGAGGATGCGTCGGTTACCGACCGGGGGGAGATCGTACTTACCGAGGCCGGCACCATCGTTGACCTTGGCGAGAATGAGGAAATCCAGGGCTTCAATGCGGCCCGGCCGAACAGCAACTTCGATCCGTTCTATTCGGCCATGGTCAAGCAGATTGGCGTTGGCCTGGGTATCCCGTTCGAAGTTCTGATGAAAAGCTTCAACTCCTCCTACACCGCGTCGAAAGGCGCGCTGGAGGTGGCATGGCAGATGTTCCGGAGCCGTCGCGCCTGGCTGGTGCGGGGCTTCTGCCATCCCTGCTATGAGGCGGCGATTACCGAGGCGGTTGCCTCCGGCCTGCTGATCGCGCCCGGTTATTTCGATCATCCGCTGATCCGCGCGGCCTATCTGGGGGCGCAGTGGATTGGCCCGTCGCAGCCGATCCTTGATGAGGTCAAGGCGGCAACGGCGGCCGAAAAGCGCATCAACATCGAAATCTCGACGCGCTCCAGCGAGGCGGCGGCACGCGGCGGGGATTATCGACAGATACACCAGCAGCGCGCGCGGGAGGAGAAGGCGCGCCGCGAAGCCGGGCTGGCGATGGCGGATGCGTCCGCACCGGCGGCGGCGGCACTGCCGGCCGTGCCGGATGATGAGGATGAGGAAGGGAGGGGCAATCAATGAATGCCTTGGATTTTGTACTCGCGGAACCTTGGGCGATTACCGAGGATTACTTGCGGGCCATCCTCGCAATCGCCAGCCGGGACATGAATGCGGAGCTGGAAGCCCTGCAGGCCAAGGCCGGCAAGCCCCTGATGAATACCCGCGCCGTCACGGTGCGGGATGGCGTTGCCGTCATCCCCGTTGTGGGGCCGATGTTCCCGCGCGCCAATCTGTTTACCGAGGTATCGGGCGCCACCTCCTATGAGGTGCTGGCGACAGATTTCAATCGGGCGCTGGAGGATGGCAGCGTGCGCGCCATCGTCACCACCTGGTCAACGCCCGGCGGTGCGGCGGAGGCGGTTAACGAGCTGGCGGGCATGATCCATGGCGCGCGAGGCCGGAAGCCGATTGCCGCCTATGTCGGCGGCAGCGCCGCATCGGCGGGCTATTGGCTGGCGTCTGCGGTCGAACCGGGCTTGCTGGTCATGGATGCTACCGCGACGGTCGGCTCTATCGGTGTGATGGGAACCTACATCGATACCCGCGAGCGCGATGCGCGCGCCGGGGTGAAGGAAGTGCGCTTCATTTCATCGAATGCGCCGGACAAGAACCGCGATCCGATCAGCGATCCGGAAGGCGCTGCCCTGGTACAGCGCCGCGTTGATGCGCTGGAGGCGGTCTTTATCGAGACGGTCGCCCGCAACCGGGGTGTCACGGTGGAAAAGGTGAAGGCTGATTTCGGTCGCGGCGATGTGATCGTCGGTCGCGCCGCTGTCGATGCGGGCATGGCGGATAGCCTTGGCTCGCTGGAAGGGCTGATCGCCAGCCTGAAGGATGGGGGGCGGTCGTTCCCCGGATACCGGCCGTCCGGGTCTGCCCCGGCGGCGGGCGCCACTCAAGAGGAGAAGAACATGCCAAACGAGAACACGATTACCACGGAAGCGGCCCTGCGCGCCGCCTATCCGGACATGGTGTCCGGCATCGAAAAGGCGGCGGGTGCTTCCGCTCTGGCCTCGGTGTCCACCGTCGATCAGTTGAAGGCGGGTTTCCCGTCGCTGGTCGCCTCGGTCGAGAAGGATGCGAAGGATGCGGCGGTGAAGGATGAGCGCGCCCGCCTGATCGCTATCGATGATGCGACGCTGCCGGGGTGTGAGGCGCTGGCCAAGGAAGCCAAGGAAACCGGCCTTTCCGCCGCTGATTTCAGCCTCAAGCAGACTTCTGCCATCAAGGCCAAGGGCGCGGATGCGCTGAAGTCCATTCAGGCTTCGGCAGCGCCGGCGGTTGATACCGGCAAGCCGGGTACGGGCGATGCGCCCGGCACTGCTTCCCCGGCGAATGCCAGGCAGATTTCTGACCGCATCGCGGCCATCGTCGCCAGCGAAAAGCAGGCCGGCCGCACGATCAGCTATGCCGATGCGGCTGGCCGGGCGGCGGATGAGTTCAAGGCGGCCGCTGCCGGCTGATCGGGCCGGCTGCTGTCGTCGGGGTTAGCCCCTGCCGCATGGTGCGGCCGGGGTGGCGTGTGATGAAAAGAGGAGGGGCCGGGTCATGAACCAGGGCTTGATTAAGACCTACAATGCGGGCGGCGCCATCGCCGCCAACACCATTCTCGCTGTCAGCGATGCCGACTATGAGGTGGTGCAGGCGTCTGCCGCTACGGACGATATGGTCGGGGTGTGTATCTCCCCGAAGGGCGCTGCCTCCGGCGGCCGTGTCGATGTGCAGATCGACGGGATCGCCCTGGTGAAGTTCGGGGATACCGTCGCGCGCGGCAAGCCGGTGACGGCCGATGCCAATGGCAAGGCGGTCTTGGCGGAGCCGGCGGCGGCGGTCAATGTGCGGATCATCGGCTATGCCGAGATCAGCGCCGTTGATGGCGATATCGCGCCGGTGCGCCTGGCGCCGGGCTATCTGCAGGGCGAGGGCAACGCCGCCTGATCCTGACTGACTGCCGCCGCCTGTCTGGCGGTGGATTTTCTGGCCGCCCCCCTTGAACGGGAATGGGCGGTTTTTTCGTTCAAGGGGTGTCGATCATGAATGATGCAGCTTTTCCCATCGATCCGGTGTTGACCGGTATCGTCATCGCGTACCGCAACCAGCGCTATATTGCCGATATGGTGCTGCCGCGCCTCGATCCTCCTTTGGCCAAGAAGGAATTCAAGTGGGGCAAGTGGGACCTGTCGCAGGGTTACACCATCCCCAACACGCTGGTCGGCCGGAAGGGTGTGCCGACCGAGGTGGAATTCACCGGCACCGAGGAAAGCGCGATGTGCCTGGATTATGGCCTGGATGATCTGGTGCCGTATGACGACGAAAAGCAGGCCGCCGGGTCCGGCTTCGCCCCGGTGCGCAAGGCGGCGGAAAGCCTCTATGACCTGGTGCTTCTCGACCGGGAGAAGCGCGTCGCGGATGCGGTGTTCAATGCCGCGACCTATCCGACCGGCAACAAGGCGACGCTCTCCGGCTCGACGCAGTGGAGCCATGCCGACAGCGATCCGATTACCGCCGTTCTGACGGCGATGGATGCCATGCTGATCCGGCCGAACAAGATGGTTCTGGGCCGGCAGGTCTATACCAAGTTCCGCACGCATCCGAAGGTGGTTGCCGCCGTCAACCCGTCCGGCGCCGCTTCCGGTGTCGCCAGCAAAGAAGCCATCGCCGATCTGCTGGAGCTGGAGGATATCATCGTCGGTGAAGCCTTCTTCAATGCCGCCAAGCCGGGGCAGGCGATGAGCCGTACCCGCACCTGGGGTAAGCATGCCGCGCTGATCTACAGCGACGGTCTGGCGGATAACGAGAATGGCCGCGTTACCTTCGGCTTCACCGCGCAGTATGACACGCCCGTCTCCGGTTCCATCCCGGAGCCGAAACGCGGCCTTCGCGGGTCGGAGCGGGTGCGCTCCGGGGAAAGCGTGAAGGAAGTGATCTGCGCGCCGGACGTGGGGTACTTCTTCGAAAACGCCATCGCCTAAGCGCGCTGGCATCGGCAATCGACGGGCCGGCCATCCCTGACGGGGTGGCCGGCTTTCTGTTTTTCAGTCTCGGAAAGAGGGCAAGATCATGAGCGATCCGAACACCACGCAGCCGGCACCGGATGCCGGCGCTACGCAGGCCGTGCAGGATGCCGCTGCCGCGCAGCCCAAGGAAAAGAAGGGCGGCAAGTCCGCCATCGCCAAGGCCGAGGGTCCGCGCGACTACATCACCACGCGCCTGGTGCAGCATGATGATGAGGATTATCCGGAGGGCGATACCATCCGCCTGACGGAAAAGCAGGCCGGGCCGCTGCTGGCCTGCGGTGCCATCCTCGACGCTGCCGAGGTCGAGGCGGCGGAAAAAGCCGCTGCCGATGCCAAGGCGGAGAAGCTGGCGGAGTCCGCCGCGCGCCGCAAGGGCGGCAAGTAATCCCATGCCTATCGACTTCGCGGCCGATCTGGAAGCGATGTTCGACCTGGAAGCCTTCGGCGTGCCGGCCTCCTACCAGCCGGCAGCCGGGGGCGATCCGGTGTCCATCGTCATCCTGCTGGATACTCCGGACATGGATACCCATGCGGCCGGGATGCGAGTGCTGGCGGAGGGCCGCCTTGCGCATATCCAGCAAGCCGAGATCGCGCTGCCGGTGCGGGGCGATCAGCTTACCGCGCTGGGAAATGTCTATGACGTGCGGGAGCGGCGCCTGTCGGATGACGGGCTGCTGTGGACCGTCGAGCTGGTCGAGGTCTGACGGATGAGCGGCATGCGCATCACCGCTGCCCTGTCCGGCCGGCTGGCGCAGGAAATGCGCGCGGAGGCCGCCCATGTTGCGGAGGCTGTGCATAGCAGCGTGACGGGCGAAACGACTGCCGTGCAGCTCCGCGCGCGCGGGCTGGTGGATGCCGCCCTGCCGCCGCGTGCCGGCAGCCGGCGCAAGCCGTCCAATGCCATCCGGCAGAAAATCTATAATGACGGGCCGGGCCGGGTGCGCGGCATCGTCTATTCGAAATTCGGGCGCCGCGAAGGCGGGCGCTTTGTCGATTACCTGAAGCCGCATGTCGATGGCGCGGATATCCGCCCCCGCGCCGGCAGCTTCATGGTGCTGCCGGTCAAGGGGCAGTCGCGCCGCATGGACCGCATCCGCCGCGATCTTGGCCGGCTGGGGGAAGACCCGAAGCTGGCGTTGATCCCGGTGTCCGGCGGCCGCTTCGTCTTCGTCCGGCGTGCCAGCCGCAACCGCACCGTCCTGCTGGCCTGGCTGGTGCGCGGCGTCCGCATCGATCCGAAGCTGAATTTCAGGCCGCTGGAGCAATCCGCTGCTTCCGGCCTTGCGCGCCGCCTCTCCGCCGATCTGGCGAAGCCGGCATAGGAGAAGCCCATGCCCGATCCTGTCAGCATCCGCGAACGCTGCCTTGCCGCCGTCGCCACGATCCTTGCCGGTGTGGCGGAGGATGAGGGCGCGAAGTTTCTGCGCAATCCGGATTTCCAGCTATCGCGGGCCGATGCGCCGGTCATCGTGATGATGGATGGGGATGAGCGCGCGGAGGATGACGAAACCGGGCTGTTGAGCGTGGTGATCGATGTTGCCGTTGGGCTGCTGATCGCCTTCCGGAGCCATGCGGAGGTTGGGCCGGGCCTGTCTGAATGGCGCGCGAAAGTGCGCCTGGCGATGGCGGCCGATCCCTCGCTTGGCGGCATTGCCCGCCATGTCCGCTATGTCGAGGCGTCCGGGGTGGATGTCCCCGATCAGCCGGGCGGCAAGCCGCTGGCGGGGCTGGTGCTGGGTTTCGAAATCGAGACGCAGGAAGCCGAACACGATCCTTACGCGCAATAGGAGGCGTGCCATGCAAAGGAAAGCCCCGCGTGTGCGGGAAGCATCGCCGCGTGTCGCGGCGGTGGCACCGCATCGCCTGCCCGATGGGGCGGCGGCGCGGCCGGGACCGGCGGCCCTGTCGGCCGTAGGGGAGAAGGTGAAACAGCGCCGGCGCGGCCGTCGCAAGGTTGAGGAGAAAAAGGGATGAGCAGTTTCCGGACCAAGAATGTCATCACGGCCGCCAAGGTGCAGGCGGAGGTCGGCACCGATGCCGCCCCCACCGTGGGGGATGACGCCTTCCTGTGCGAGGCGGTGTCCGCCAATCCGAGTTTCGAAAACGAGGATACCGACGAAAGCACCGGCGTCCTGGATGACCGGCCGTCCATTGCCGGCGGCGGCTTCCGCCCCTTCGATACCACCGTGCATCTGAAGGGCAGCGGCAGCGCCGGCACCGCGCCGGAATTCGCCGCGCTGCTGATCGGCTGCGCCATGGCGGAATATCTGCTGGCGGCCGATCTGGTCGGCACCGCGACGGCGGGCACCTCCTCGACGGTCAGCGTGCCGGACATTACCGGCGTGCGCGCCGGCATGGTGCTGGAAATCACGGACGGCACCGGCGAAGGCCAGCGCCGCGTGATTACCGGCGTGACGGCGGGTGTCAATCCGGCGGGCGTGCTGGCGGTCTATCCGGATTTCGAAACCGATCCGGACGAAACCAGTGAGATCACGGTGCGCGCCTGCGCACTCTATGTCCCGGCGTCCACCAGCCTGAAGAACATCACGCTGCGCCGGTGGCAGAAAGACAGCGCCGGCGGCAATTCGAAGCTGACCAGCATTGTCGATGCGGCGGGTACGGCGAATTTCACCTTCGCGCCGCGCGTCACCGGCAAGTGCCAGTTCCAGATGCGCGGCCGCCTGTCGGCGCCGACCGATGTTGCCGATCCCGGCGCGCCGTCGCTGACTTCCGTTCGGCCGGTGGCTCTGGTGGGCGCGGAAATCTTCCTGGGGGGCGTCGCCACGCGCTTCAACCAGCTGACCTTCAACCTGGGCGCGACGGTCGATCAGCAGGACGATCCCTCGGATGCCTATGGCTATGGCGAGGCCGGGGTGACGCGGCGCCGCATGGAAGGCCGCATCAACCCGCCGATGGCCCTGCAATCGGTGCGCAACGCCTTCGCGTCCTGGCTGAACGGCACGACGCAGGCTTTCTGGCTGAATTACGGGCCGGCCGCCGGCAACCGGATCAGCCTCTACGCGCCGGAGCTGGTCTATACCGGAGACGAAGACGAGGACGTGCGCGGCTTCGCGCATTCCGGCCTGCCCTTCCGCGCCGGCGGGCAGGATAGCGGCGTCCATATCTGCTTCTGGTAAGCGCCTCTCTTAAGCGCTTCTCCTAAGCGCCTCACTGGGGCGCATCAACCGCGAAAGGGCGGGGGCTTCGGCTCCCGCCCTTTTTTCTGTTCCGGCCTCCCCGAACATCAAGGAAATCCCCGATGTCCACTTCTCCCGCTTCCATCCTCTCCGATCCGGCAAAGCCGGTCCCGATGATCCCGTCCGATCAGGTGCGATTGCCTGTCAGGGATCGCATCACCTACTGGCTGCGCCTGCCGACCGTGACGGATCGTGTCGCCTTCCCGCGCGAGGTCGCGGAGGCCGGCGGGATCAACCACAGCAATGATGTGATGCTGGCGGCGCTGGTTGATGGCGTGAAACAGATCATGCCAAACCATGCGGCGGAGCAAGCCCGGCTGCTGGAGATCATCGCGGAACAGCGTGCGAAGGCGGATGAGTTCGGGCGGCGCATCCTGTCGCGGGAGCTGGATTTTGAGGCTGATCCCGCCGGCTTCATGGCGGCGATGGCGGCTACCGGCCCATCCTCCGCGATAAAGGAAATCGAAGCCGTTGTTCAACGGCATTGGGCGCATTATCGCGGCCTGATAGCGGATCGCGAAACCTACCCGCTGGTGCGCGGCCTGGTCGCGGCGCGTCTGTTCCTGACCGGCTGGGACAATATGCCCGGCCGTGACGGAAAGCCCGTCGCCTTCCCCGATCCGGTGCCGCCCGGCGGCGTGCCGGATGATCTGCTATCCCTGCTGCCCTCCGCCCATCTGGTCGAGATCGGGCAGGAAATCCAGCGGCTCCTGGAGCCTTCGGGGCACCTCCTAAAAAACTTGCAATCGCCGTCTGGTGGGGGCTTCGGCCGGCGGACTTCGAAGGCGGCGAAGCCGCGACAGCGGAAAGCCCCCTTGAAGGCGACTGGTGGGAAGAGCCGGAAATCGGCGTCTCCCGCCTGACCATCCATCCGAAACACCTCCTGTCCCCGGAGGAGGTGGAAATCCAGCGGCTTTATTTCGCCACGCGCGGCGGCCTTGCCGGCCCCGGCCCGCTGCCCTTCCGGGGCGGCTGGGCCGATCAGCCGGCGGCGCTGATGCGCTGTCTCGATCACATGCGCGGCGTCGAAGCACGGCTTCGCCCGCCCGATAAATCCGGGAAATCAGATGAGCGCTGACAGGGCCATTTACATCCGGCTTGGGGTGCAGGATGCCGACAAGGCCATGTCTGCGCTCAACCGCGTCGGGCTGACCGGCGAAGCCTCGCTGCAGCGCGTGGCGAAGGCTTCCGCCCCGGCCTCCGCCGCGCTGCGCGGCGTCGATCAGGCGTCGCAGGCGGTGCAGGGCAGCCTTGCCGGCATGGCCGGCCGTCTGGGGGCTGTCGGCACCGGCCTTGCTGCCATTCATCCGGCGGCGATGCTGGCGGCGGCGGGTGTCGCGGCTGTCAGCCTGTCCCTGTCCAAGGGCGTCAAGGATGCGGCGGAGGCGGAAAAGCAGCTCCTCCGCGTCGAAGGCGTGCTGCGCGCCACCGGCAATGCCAGCGGTCAGACGGTCGCGGGTATCGAAAGCATGGCGCAGCAGATGCAGCGCACGCGGCTGGTGACGGCGGGGGAGGTGCGGGAGGCATCGGCCGCGCTGGCCACCTTCAAGTCTGTGACCGGGGATACGTTCGGCACCGCGATCCGCCTGGCGCAGGATATGGGTGCCGTGATGGGCGGCAACCTGACCAGCAATATCGCGCAGCTTGGCCGGGCGCTGGAAGATCCTATCCAGGGTGTCAGTGCCCTGCGGGAACGCGGCATATCCCTGAATGTCGTGCAGATGGAAATGATCCGCGGCTTCGTCGAGAGCGGGGAGAAGGCGAAGGCGCAGGCGGTCATTCTGGATGAGATCGCCAAGCAGGTTGGCGGCGCTGGTGAGCGTGAGGCGAGCGGTTCTCTTGTCGGTGCCTATAAGGCGGCGGCGGTCGCTGTTGGCGAGTTCCTGGAGACGGCCGCTTCGCAAACCGGCGCGCTGGAGGGGTTGAAATCTCTTTATCGCGGCGTCGCGGATGAGGTCGATGGGCTGACCCTGCGCATTGGCGGCGGCAGTCAGGATGCGCGTGAGGGCTTCCTTGCCCGCAATCTGGAGGAGGGTGAGAAGCGCCTCGCTTCCCTGTCCGCTGAATTGCAGCGGCTCCAGGATGATGGCGCCTTCGCGGCACAAATCCGCAACCAGCAACAGCGTGTCGAGGCGGAGCGTCAGGCTGTCGCGGAGCTGCGCAAGGAATATGAGGATTTTCTGGCTGTTAAGGGCGGCGATGAGAGCAAGGCCGCCGCTGAAGCCGCCGCCGCTGCCGCTGCCCGCGATGCCGCCGCGCAGGAAGCCCGCGCCGCCGCCCTGGCGAAGTTCGCGGAGGTGCAGCAGCGCAGCATCGAGCTTGCCGGTATCGAGACGCGGGAGCGGGAGAAGCTTGCCGCTGCCGACAAGGCGGAAGCCGATCTGAAAAAAGAGCTTGCCAAGGTGCAGGCGGCTGCCAGTGCGGAGGAGATTGCCGCCGCCCGCGCCCGCGCCGTCGCGGAGGTCGAGGCGAAACAGGCTTTGGAAGATGCCGGCAAGGCGGAGGATGAGCGCCGCCGGCGGGCGGAGAAGGCGCAACAGGAAGCCGCCAAGGAAGCCGAGAAGCGGCGCGATGCGGTCGCGGCCATTGAAGGGCAGATTGCCGGGCTGGCGGATGAGCGCGCGCAGCTCGAAATGACGGATCGCGAGCGGGCAATCCATGTCGAGCTTCTCCGCGCGGAGGAGATCGCGCGCAAGGCCAACATCGCCCTGACGGCCGAACAGGAAAAGCGCATCCGGGAGGAAACCGGCGCGCTCTATGACCGGAACGCCGCGAAGGAAAAGCAGGCGGAGCTTGACCGGGATGTGAAGCGCAAGGCCGATGAGGCCGCCCGGCAGGTTGAGCGCGCGGTTGAACATTCCACCGGCCGCATTGTCGATTTCACGGCCGATGCCTTTGACCGGCTGCTGTCCGGCACCAGCGGCAGCGTGCGGGAGATCGCGAACGATCTGCTGGCCGTCATGCGCCGAACCTTCGCGCAGATTGCGGCGGAGGCTGTCATCCGCCCGTCTGTCGAAGGGGTCATCACCTCCGCCCTGTCCGGCGGCATGCCGCGTGTCGGGGCGGGTGGTGGCGCGTCCGGCGGCGCCGGTGTCGGGATCAGCGATCTTTTCAGCATCGGCAATCTGTTGTCCGGCGGCGGCATTCTTGGCGCCGGCGGACAGGCCATGGTGGGTAATGCCGCCCTGTCGCTGGGCTTCGGGCCGGGCATGGCGAATGCTGCGATTGACGCGGTGAATTTCAGCCCGTGGGGCGTTGTCGGTTCCCTGGGGGCGCGTCTGCTGGGGCTGGGCGGCGGCATCGGCGGCACCATCGGGGGCATCGGCGGCAGCCTTGCCGGTGGTGCGGCGGGCGCGGCCTGGCTTGGCCCGATGCTGGGGGCGGCCGGCGGGCCGGTGGGGGCGGTTATCGGCGCCTTCCTGGGGACGGCGCTGGGCGGGCTGTTCGGCAGTCAGCCATCCGATTACACGGCCTCTTTCCAGGGCATGCTTAATGGCCGGGTCCGTCCTACCGAGGATGGCGCGAACGAGGAGACACGCGCCGCCCGCGACGAATTGCAGGGCATCGTGATGTCCGCCATCGGTCAGTTGACGCAGATGACCGGCGGCCGGCTGTCGGATAATCTGTACATTGACAGCGCCATCGGCTCCCGCGACGGCTCCCGCTTCTGGCTCTATCGCACGATGGAAGACCTTTTCGGGCAGCCCGCAAGCGCCCGGCCGGAGGCCATCGCCAGCGGCACCTATGGCAGCCCGGAGGAAATGGTTGCGGGCCTGCTGGAGGCCATCGTCGGCACGCTGGAGGATGTGCCGGACGATCTGCGCGAAAAGCTTGCCCGCGTCTCCTTCGATGATCTGGAGCAAGGCTTTGGCGATGTCGATCTGATTACCCGCTTCGATAAAATCTTCCAGGCGGCGGAGCCGGTCGGGCAGATGGAAACGGGTATCCGCTCGCTCTATGCCGCCTTTGAGGATGCCAGCGAGCGGGCGGAGCGGCTGGAGCTGGATGTCGCCAGCGTTGGCGATCAGTTCCAGGATGCGCTGTCCCGGCTGTTCACCGGGGAGGCTTCGCCCGGCGTCTATGCCACGGCCTGGCGGCAGCTCAATGAGGCTATCGAGGCGACAAACGAGGAGGCCGAACGGCTTGGCCTGACCCTGGATAGCAGCATCGTGCAGGCGATGCAGGAAACGCGCGGGCGGCTGCGCGCGGAGCTGTCCGGCAATCTGGATGCCGCGATCAATGACGCGCGGGGCAATGGCTTCCTCAATCAGGCGGCGGGCTTCGTCGCGCAGTTCTCCGCCAATGTCGCGGAGCTGGAGGCGGTAGGGCTGCCGGCGGCCAAGGCGACGGAGCTGCTGTCCCTGCAGCTTGCCGGGCTGTTTGCCGGCCTGTCACCGGATCAGGCCGCCGCCCTGCGCGCGGAGCTTGACCGGCTGGGGGTCAGCCTCGACGCCACCACGGCCAAGGCGGCATCCGATGCGGCCATGCTGGCGGGGCTGGAGGGGGAGGTTACGCGCACGCGCAATGCCTATCTGGCGGCCCTGCAGCAGGAAGCGGTGGAGCTGGAGGATCAGGAACGCGCCTGGCGTGGGCTGGCTGTCAGCATGCGCAATGCGCGGCTGTCGCTGCTGACCGATCCGCAACTCTCCCCGCTTGGCCCGGCGGCGCAGTATGCCGAGGCGCGGGCGCAGTTCATCGCCACGCGCGATGCCGCCCTTGGCGGGGATGAGGAGGCGGCCGGCCGGCTGGAGGATGTCAGCCGGCGCTTTCTGGAGATCAGCCAGTCCTACCATGCCGATCAGGCCGCCTTCCGGGCGGATTTCGACCTGGTGCAGGCGGCGATGCGGGATACCGAGGATGCGGCGCGCCGCATTGCGGATCGGGCGCTGGAGCTGCTGGCGGTGCAGCGCGATCAGCTTGCCAGCATGGGCGTGCTGATCGATGAGACGCGGAGCATTGCCGAGGCGCTGGCGGAATATCAGGCGGCCGTGCTGGCGCTGGCGGCCGGGAAGTCGGGGGCTGGTGTTGGCGGCGGAGCCGGGAGCATCACCTATGCCGATACCGGCTATCAGCGATCCGCCGATGATCTTATCCATGGTGTGGACCGTGCCACGCGCGATGCCATCCTGCTGTCGCTTGGCCAGACAACCGCCGGCGGTGGGGCGGTGCAGGCGCGCATCGCCAGCGATCCCGCCTTCGCGGCCGATTACCGGCAAGCGCTGATCGATGCCGGCGGCCTGCCGGGCTTCGCCTATGGCGGGATCAGCCGGGGGCCGCAAATCGCCATGGTGTCGGAAGGGCCATACAGCGCGGAGGCGCATGTGCCGCTGCCAGACGGGCGCAGCATCCCGGTGACGGTCAGCAATGGCGGTGTCGGTGGTGACGCTGTAGCGCGCGAGGTGGCGCGCAGCGGTGCCGACACGGTCGCGGCCGTGGGGGAGGTCGCGGACGCGGTTGCGGCGCTGGCCGGCATCGTCGGGCGGCTGGTGGCGGAGAACAGCAATCTGGCGAAAGAGGTGCAGCGTCTTGCCCTGCGGCCGCTGCCGGCGCCTGCAACCGGGAAGCTGTAACCATGGCGATCTGGCTTGTGGAAATCGATCTGGTGAAGCCGGACGGGAGCGAGGAAACGGTGCGCTTCTCCTGCCCGGAGATCGTGCCCTTCGCGCCGGACGATCCCGACCGGCCGAACATCGCTTACGATCCCGACCTTATCGAGCCGGCCAATCTGGATATCAGCCTGCCGCGCGATCCTGACCGGGGCATTGGGGAGATCGGCGGCGGCGCCGTGGTGATATCCAACGCGGGCGGGCGCTATGGCTGGATGCTGGGGTGCGGCGCAAAGGCGGTGCGCAGCCTGGTCGGGCCGGACGATGCGGCGGCCTATTCCGACTTTACCAAGATCCTCGACGGGCAGGGCGGCGCTATCGAGGTGGACAGCACCACGGCGCGGCCGGGCCGGATCATCGTGCCGGTCGCGGATGCCCGCCTGCTGCTGGATGCCTATGCGCAGGATGTGCGCTACAGCGGCGATCCGCTGGAGGATTATGAGGGCACGGCGGATGACCTGGCGGAGGCGCCCAAGCCGCTCGGTCTTGGCGATCTGTCAGCCGGCAACGTGCCGGGGCCGGTGGTGGCGACGGCGCCGCATATCGTCTATCAGCTGTCGGAGGATGGCTTCTCCTCGCTTGACGGGATCAGCGCCGCCGGCGGCGATGCGGCGCTTGTGGATGGCGGCGATCTGTCCGGATCGGCTTTCGATGCCGCCGTGCCGGACAGCGGCGAATATGTGACCGATGCGGCGCGCGGGCTGGTGAAGCTGGCGGATACGCCTTCGGCGGAATTGACCTTCGATTTCACCGGCCCGGCCGGGTCCGGCCTGACTGCGCTGTATGGTGCTGCGTTGGATACGCCGCCGGCGCTGCTGGAATGGCTGCTGCGGAAATGGGGCGTGCCGGGGTCGAAAATCGGCAGCAGCTTTGCCGGTATCGACGTGCCTGTGAAGGTCGGTATCTGGTTGGGGACGCAGGATGTCCGCCGGCGGGAGCTGGTTGAGCTGCTGTGCCGGTCCTTCCTGGGCTGGTGCCTGCCCGATGGCAATGACGTATGGCAGGTGGGGCGCATCGCCCTGCCGGCCGGATCGCCCGATGCAATCTTGCGCGATGCCGATGTCTTCGGGCTGGAACCGGACGGGTGGGGTTATCCCATCCCGATATCCGGCGCCACCGTGCTGTGGGGGCGCAACTACCGGGAAATGAGGGGGAATGAGGTCGCGGGAGCGGTGCGCGAAAGCGATCCCGCGCGGGCTGCCTGGCTGGCGGAGCGCTACCGCCGCGTGCATCGCGACAGTCCGGCCGGGGTGCTGGCGGCCTTTCCGTCCGCGCAGCCGGTCACGCTGGAAACCGTGCTGACAGATGGCGATGACGCGGCGGCGCTGGCGGAGGCGGCAATTACCGCCTTCGGCGGGCCGCGCCGGCCGATCCGCATTTCAACCCCGCTGACCGATGCCACTCGGGCGCTGCGGCCGGGCGGGCTGGTGCAGCTTGATACCGGGCTTGACGGCAGCCCGGAAGCCGGTGCGGGGGAGCTGGCACCATGGGCCGGCCTGTACCGGGTGACCGGCATCCTGCCGACGCAACCGGGGCTGGGGATGGTGACGCTGCGCCTGTGGGGCGCGGTGCCGACAGAGTAGCAGCGAGGGGGAAAAGGTGAGCGATACAGCGCAATATGCCAATGCCTGGGGGCGGCTGGCCGGTTTCAACCTGGCGGCGGAGGCGCAGGCCACGCTATCGGGCGGCGACTGGACGCTGCCGCTGTCGAACCTGCTGGATGACCGGCTGCGCAGCTATCCGGCGCGGGTGCTGCAAACCGGCGATCCCGAAACCGATCTGCCGAAAGCGGTTATCCAGGTGGATTTCGGGGTGCGCCGGGTGTGGGATTTCTGCGGCCTGTTCTGGTCGAGCATGCACCGGGGCGGGCGCTGGCGGATCGAAAGCGGCATTGCCGCCCATGCAGATCAGTCGGATACCGGCTGGATGGATGCGATCCCGCGCATTCACTCGACGGCCGATCTGCCCTTTGAGGCGGAAAACTGGTTTGACGGCCGGCCCACCGAACGGGAATTGGAATGGTATGGCCGGCATCTGCTGCATATGCGGGCCTCGACGCTTTCCAGCCGCTATCTGCGGATCAGCCTGGATAACAGCGGCGCGCCCTCTGCGACGCATCTGGATATCGGCTTCCTCTATATCGCGGGGCTGTGGTCGCCAAGCTTCAATCACAGCTTCGGGCTGCGGCAGGGCTTGCGCTTCCGCGACCTGGCGGAGGAAGCCCCTTCCGGTCACAAGGCGTTCGCCCGGCGGCGGTCCCCGCGCACCCTGTCCGTACCCTACAAGGCGCTGTGGAAAGACACGGCCATGACGCTGCTGGATGTGCAGCGGCAGGTAGGGCCGGCCGGGCTGGTGCTGTACGCGCCGGCGGCAGTCGAGCCGAAACATCTGTTCCGCGAAGTCTTCCTGGCGCGCTTCACCGCGCCGGCGGAGCTGGAATTCTATGCGCCGCGCGGGCGGCGCCGCACGCAACTGGAGCTGGAGGAGGCGCTTTAAATGGCGGTTACACCGGAGGAAGAGGCGGCCGTCGCCAAGCTGAAGGACGGCTATTATACCGCGACCGATTACGATGCCGGGACCAATCCGGGCGGCCTGTATAATGACGGGCATTCGGTGAACATGCCGCCGCTGCTGAAGGAAGCCGGCCTTGCCGCCTCCTATGCCGGCAAGATGGCGGTGGCGACGGCATCGGCGGCGTCGGAGGTTGCCACCATCGCCCCGGCGATCAGCACGGTGGCCGGGATTTCGGGGGCGGTCGAGACGGTCGCGGACAATGAGGCGGCGGTGCAGGCTGTTGCCGACAATATGGCGGCCGTGCTGGCGGCGCCGGGGGCTGCCGTCACGGCCTCGATCAAGGCGGATGAGGCTGCCGCTTCCGCCGGTGCCATCGCCAGGCGGTACCTTACCGTCGCGGGCACCGACACGCTTACCGCGACGGCCGCGCCGGTGCTTACCAGCTATGACACGGGGCTGGTAGTGCGCTTCGTGCCGGTCAATAGCTGCACCGGCCCGGTGACGCTGAATATCGATGGGCTTGGAGCACAGGCGGTTACCG
Organism: Oceanibaculum indicum P24; assembly: GCF_000299935.1. Lineage (NCBI taxonomy): Bacteria > Pseudomonadati > Pseudomonadota > Alphaproteobacteria > Rhodospirillales > Oceanibaculaceae > Oceanibaculum > Oceanibaculum indicum. Next base: position 34,251 of record NZ_AMRL01000024.1, read on the forward strand.
ATCTGGAGGCGGGTGCCCTGGGGGCGGGCGCGCTGGTTGCGGGCCGCGCGGTCGAGGCGACCTATGACGGCACGCGCTTCCGGGCGCGGATCATCGAAAGTCAGGCGGTGACGGTGACCGGCGCGCAGAGTATCGCAGGCGCGAAGCGGGGGCAGCCGGTGCCGCTTGATGATGGCGCGACGATCACGCCTGATTTTGACCTGGGCAACAATTTCAGCGTCACGCTTGCGGGCAACCGCACGCTGGCAAATCCGACCAATATCGTCGCTGGCCAGGCCGGCATTATCCGGATCGTGCAGGATGGCACCGGCAGCCGGACGCTGGCTTTCGGGTCTTACTGGAAATTCGCTGGTGGTGCCGCGCCGGACCTGACGGCCGCGCCTGCGGCGGTCGATGCGCTGGCCTATTATGTCGATGCGGCCGATCACATCACGGCAAGCCTGTTGGCGAATGTGTCATGAGCGTGCTTCTCGGAAATCCGCTGTTGCTGGCGTCCCGGCGGGAGCTGTGGACGCCAGCCGAGATCAATCCCTATCTGTGGTATGACGCGGCGGATACCGCGACGATCACACTTTCCACCGGCGTTAGCCAATGGACGGACAAGGGTAGCCGGGGGCTTGATGCGGCGCAGGCCACGGCGGCGGCGCAGCCCGCCTATGTGACCGGCGCGCTGAACGGGCTGCCGGTACTGCGCTTCGATGGCGGCGATGATTGGCTCTTCACCGGAATTAACAGTGATTTCGGGATGGCCAACAGCCATACATGGCTGTCAGTGGCGGAGCTGTCCAGCGCGACGCCGGCCTATCCGATGATCGCGACCATCAACGTGCTGGAACACCGAACGGTAAACCAGACGGGCCGCCCCTCCTTCGTCACCGGCAATAGCGGCGCCGGTGAAATCGCGGCGGCTCCGAACGGTACGACGCGAAGCCTACTGAACGATCCCGGCGTTACCGTGATGAGCCATGACGCTCTTGCGACCGGCGCCTGGTCCATCTGGCAGGATGGGAGCCTGCGCGACAGCGGCACGCCAGGCGCCCCGACCTTCAGCGGATCGCCCCCCTTCAATATTGGTGCGCGCGCCGGCGGCAGCTTTTTCTGGCCTGGGGATATCGCGGAAATCGTCGTGGTGCTGGATTTGCTGTCCACCGATGACCGGCAAAAGCTTGAGGGCTATGCGGCCTGGAAATGGGGCCTGCAGGCGCTGCTGCCGGGCGGCCACCCCTATGAAAATTCCCCGCCCTATCTGTGAGTGAGGATGCCATGACCGAATATTATATCCCCGGCGCGGTGCCGGAATTCGTCCGTACCGGGCAGGCTTTCACGTTGGCCGGTGTGCAGTACCCGCGCAAATGGCTGGCGCTCGCTGGTGCTGGCGATCTGGCGAGTGTCGGCGCCGTGGCGAAGCCTTCGCCGGGTCCGGATGAGACTGTTGAACAAGGCGAAAGCGGCTGGGTGGTGCGCGCCATGACCGCGCCGGAGCTGGATGCGCGGGACGATGCCGAGGCGGCGGACTTCGCGGCGGCGGTGGTTGCCGCTCATGCGGCTATTGATGCAGGCGCGGGAGCCGCGCGGGCGTCCCTGCTGACAATGGTTGCCGGGCAGGAAATGACCTATCTGCGGAAAGAGGATCAGGCAAAAGCCTATCTGGCTGACGGCGATCCGGACGATGCGGATTATCCCCTGCTGCAGGCCAGCATCGGCGCGGATGCCTTTCCCGCCGGTCATCCCAATGCCGGGCAACTGGTCGAAACGGTAGCGGATGCTGCTGCCGTGGTGATGCTGGTTTCCGCCGCCTGGCTCGATCTGGGGTCGAAGATCGAGAAAATCCGGCTGCGCGGCAAGCGGCTGGTGACGGTGGCGCCCGACGCCTCCGGGGTCGCGGCTGCCGTTGCCTGGTCGCAGGCGGCCTATGCTGCCGCGCTGGCGGGCGATCCGCTTCCGGCGGAGCCGGAATAGCGGCTTTCCGCCATATCCTGTTTGCAACCCCGCCGGCGCGATCCGGCGGGGTTTTTTGTTTCTGACCGAGGGGGAGAGGGTCATTGAGCGGAGAAGTGATCTTGGCGTTGCTGGGGGTGTCAGCAACCTGGCTGGCGATCCTCCTGGGCGCGTTCTATCGCGTCGGGGCGCGGATGGATAAGGAACGCGATCAGCAATCCGAGGCGCGCCGGAAGCTGTATGAGGCGGTTGATCGCTGCCGGAGCGAGCATCGGGCGGAAATCGCGGATGTGCGCGCAGCGGCGGCGGCCTTCAAGCTGGAGGTGGCGAGCGGCTATGTGACGGCTGCCACGGTTGCAACCGGCTTCAACAAGATCGATGAGCGGCTGTCCGCCCTGACCGATCAGGTGCAGGCGCTTCGCGAAGCCCTGCCGGCGGAGGTCCGCCCGCCCCGGCGGCGCGGCGGCGCGGACTGAAACCCGAAACGGAGATCCTGAAAATGCCGAATTACATCGTTCCGGTCTTCATTGACTGGAGCCTCTATCCCTCCTTCACACCGGCGGAGCTGGCGTGCCGTGACAGCGGGTTGTTGCAGTTTCATCCGGGCTTCCTGGCGTCGCTTCAAAGCCTGCGCGACGCCTTCGGCCGGCCGATGGTCCCCACAAGCGGGTGCCGGAGCCGCGCCTATAACGACAGGCCGCGCGCGCAAGGCGGTGTTGGCGGCCATCCGCGCAGCCTGCACGTCGCGGATGATCCGGTGCATGCGGATAAGGGGCAGCTCGGATGCCTGGCGGTCGATATCCGCACGCCCGATGCCGCCTGGCGCGGCGATCTGTTCGCCTGCGCCTGGCGGATGGGCTGGTCGGTCGGCTGGGGGCGGGGCTTCCTGCACCTCGACCGGCGCGACTTCATCGGCCTGGCCAAAACCAGCTTCGATTACTGACGGGTGGGGATCATGCAAAACGCGCGTGCCGCCGGGCTGGGGTCCGGCGTTGTTGCAACCTGGCTGTGGGGCGTGATCGCCCCGGAACAGCCGATGCCGCCGGAAGTGGGGGCGGCTCTTGCCGCCCTGCTTATGGGGGCGGCCGATGCCATCGGCGGCTGGATGTCCCGCCGCCTTGACCGAGGGGACCATGACCATGACTGACCGGCATATCCGGCCGCGCCTGCCGCGCGGCCTTACCCGCACCATCCTCCGGCCCGCCCTTGTGGCGGGCTTTCTTTTTGCCCTGGCCCTGCCGCTGGGGGGTTGTCCGCTCGCCACGCTGCCCGGCCTGGCGACGGTCGCGGCAAGCGGCTATTGCGCCGGCGTCTCTGCCGAGGGCAAGGCGGCGATCCGGGGCGCGCTTGGCCTGCCGGTGCCGCTGCTGTCCTGCCATGATCTGCTGCGCAGCCATGACGGCCCGGCCGGGGCGGCGGGACGATGAGCGCCGGCGCTCTCCCCCTTGCTCCCCTGATCGGCGTTCATGGCTTCATGTACGATCCGGAGGATGGCGGGCACAACAACCCGTCACAGCAGCTCTATCCGCAATGGGCGGAAATGACCGGCCGGCCGGTGCAGGGCTTCGCCTATTACTCCATCCCGTTCGGCTGGCGCGCCTTCCGGCCGGTAACCTCGATCCTCAACACCATCGGCGCTTTCGTCGGGAGCTGGGGGCGCGGGTACCTGCATCCCTACCGCCGCGCCTGGGCTTTGGCGGAGGAGGCGGGGGAGCGGCTGGCGCGGATGATCGTGTCGGGAGAGTTCGGCCCGGCGCCGGTGGATATCATCTGCCATAGCCTGGGGTCGCGCGTGGCGTTGACCGCGATTGCCGATCTGAACAATCACGGGCTGTCCGCCCTGGTGCGGCGGGTCATCCTGCTGAACGCGGCGGAAATCGAGGATGCGGCAATCTTCGTGGCGTCGCGCACGCCCGATATCCGCTACCTCAATCTCTCGGTCGAGGGTGACCGGGTGTTGCGCTACCTCGGATCATGGATGGGGCCGGTGGACGGGCGGTGTGCTGGCCGTCGCGGGCTGCTGTCCCGGCCGCTGGCGCCGGCCAACTGGCTGGATATCCCGCTGGATGATGCGTCGGCGCAGCGTACCGCCGCCTTGCGCGGCTGGAGCATCGCAGGCGATGAGCCGGGGTGCCTTGGCGATCACTGGTACAGCTACCGGCACAAGGGCAACTGGCCACTGGTGCGGGCTTTCCTCGGTGGCGACAGGCTGACCGGCTTCCGGATGGTGGGCTGATCGGCCCGCTGCCACGTTCACGCATCTATTCCCCGGCGGATGGGCGGCCGGGGCTTCTCTCTGCCGGCCGTGCCCTGCCGGCGAAACCCCGAAAGGATGAGATCATGGCGCGGAAAAAGAAGGGTGCGGGCGGGTACCGCATCCCCATGAAGGGCGATGACGCGGCGGCGCGGCTGTCGCTGGTGACGGATACCATCCGGCGCGCGATCCGCCGGAAAGCCGAGGCGGACAAGATGCTTCGCGAGGCCAAGGAAAGTGCCCGGAAAGAGGGTTACAGCCTGCCGGCGATCCTGCGCGCCCTGTCCTATGAAAAGATGACGGCCGGGCAGGTTGCGGAGCGGCTGGAGAAGGAAGTCCAGGATCGCGAGCTGGCGGAGCGCTATCGCGAGATCATCGCGGACACACCGATCGAGGAGGCGATCAAGGTTGCGGATGCTGCCGATCGGCAGAATGCCGGCGAGGGTGATGCCGGTGGGGCCGGCGGCGGCGCGGCGCTGTTCGACGCCGACGATCCGTCCGCGAAGGTCGAGAGTGCCGCCGGTGATCCCGCTCCCGCTTCGGCTGGCGGGGATGCTGTGCCCTACGGTGCCGATCCGGCGGCGGTGAAACGGGCTGTCCGTCGCGATGCGGCGAAGGCGAAGGCCGGCGGCAATGCGGCTGCGCGCCCTGCCGGTCGGTCGCGGTTGTCGGTGGTCGGTAATCCGGCCTCCGGTGAAGCGGTGGTTTATTGATGGATGATATCCAGCAAATCCAGGCGGCGGCGCGCGACATGCGCGCCGCTGATCCCGCCGGCCGTTATGCCCCGCTGCTGGCCGTGCTGATGGAAGCCTATGAGGATGCCGCGACGGGCAAGGGGCTGGCCCGGCATGATGACGGCAAGCCCTTCCTCGATCAGCCGATGATGGCGATCAGCCGCCGGCATGGGCTGGGGCATCCGCTGGGGCAGGCGGAGAAGAAAATCGCGGAAGCGCATCGCCTGGCGCGATCCGGGGAGGCCGCCCTTGCCCGGCGTGAGCTGGTGCAGGCCATGACCTACATTGCCGGCGCTGTGCTGCTTATCGATGGGGAGGGCGGTTAATCCGCCTTCCTTTCATCGATCACTTCAATAGGGCCAAAGTCCTTTTCCAGCCGGGCGATTGTGGCCTTGAAAGTGGCCAGGGTCATTTCTTCATTGGCGATAATTGTTTGCGCTTCTTCGGGCTGCTGAATTTTCCACTCGACGCGGATCGTGCCTGGCTGCGTGCCGTGCTTGATCTTTGCTTCTCTTTTGCTCATGGCCGTCTCCGCCGTTCTACAGGTTTTTCAGTCGCTCGCATTCGGGGCAATGGCCATCCGCCGCCCTGTCGAGGGCTTCCTGTATAGCGGCCATGATATCCTCCCGCATGAATTCCTTCCCGGCCGACTTTGCGATTACAGTTGCCTTGGCGTAGGCATGGCGTTCGGCGGCCTGGTCGCCATGACGGATGGGCACGTCCTTGTGGTGTGGGCAGACTGTTAGTGCGCCTGTCGCCAGTAACGCCTGTGCGGCGGCGTCCTCGGCTTCCATCATCAAAGCATCTATGGACATTCCCGCCTCCCTTTATGCCAGCTTCGGCAGCTTGCCTTCGCCGTCGATCTTGTCGGCAAGATCGCGCAGCTTGCCGGCGCGCTCTCCCGGTGCGCAGTGATAAAGGGCGATTGCAACGGCAGCGGCGAAGCCCATAGGGCCACTGTTCTTAACCGTGTCCGCCATCTGCATGGCGAGCTTGTGTCCTTCTTCGCTGGAGGCGAAATAGCCCTGGATGGGCTTGAGGGCATTCAGGGCTGCGATGGCGGCGTCGAATTGTTCTGTGGCATGGATGTGCTCCTTGGTTTCGCGGAGCTTCTTTTCGGTCTGGTCCGGGATGGCGATTGGCATCGGGCTTTCCTCGTTGGCTGGGGTGAAGTGCTATCCAAGGTGGTAATCCGGCTTTCCTAATGCAATACCGCGCCGGCCGTTTGATGGCGGCGGCATTATCCCATGTCGTTATAGCCGGTGGCGTAGGTCCGCCGGCTGCCGCCCGGCATCACAAGTTCGATGCGGGGATAGCGCCCGCCGCACCGGCTGCAGCGCGCCCATCGGCCGATCTGACGGATGCGGCTGGTGCCGGCGCGGAGGATGGCGCGGTCAAGATCGATGGCGCCGGATCGGCCGCAACTGCAATGCGCGATCAGCGTGGCGTCATAGCGCCTGGCTTCTTCCAGCAGCTCGATAATTTGTATGTCCGCCATGGTGGCGCGCGTCCGTCATGTTCGCATAATGTTCCCATCATGCGCGCGCCGGGCCGTTCGGACAAGGGGTGCTAAGTCGTTGATATATTATGACGTGAACAAATCAAGTATCTGTCCGAATAGTGGCGGAAAACCTAGACTTCCGCCCTTCTTTTAATCAGTAGGTCGTGGGTTCGAGTCCCACAGGACTCACCATTTCTTTTTCGATAGCCTGACGGTCGTACCACATCCGGTCCGACCATGCTTTTGCGTCTCGTATCGATCCTGATGTTGCTTGCCGGCTGTGCCGCTGACGACAGGGCGCCGGCCGATATCGCCGTGGGCGATGAGCCGCCGGCCAGGACCATCTATGCCATCAGCAATGGCTGGCATGCCGGTATCCTCCTGGCACGGTCGGACCTGCCGACGGGGCTGCTGCCGGAGGCGGCGGATTTTCCCACGGCCAACTGGCTGGAATTTGGCTGGGGTGACCGCGAATACTATCCCAATCCCCGCCCCACGATGGGCATGGCGCTGGCCGCCGGGCTGACGCCGACGCCGGCGGTGCTGCATATCGCCGGCCGCACGACTCTACCGGAGGCGGCCGGCAAACTGGAGATTCTACCCTTGCGGATCAGCGAGGCGGGACTGCGCCGCATGGTGGAGCGCATTGATGCCGCCGTAGAGCGCCCCGCCGGTCAGGAGCGCGCGGACAGCATCGCCCCTGGCCTGTACGAGACCAGCCTGTTCTATCCGGCGCATGGGGAGTTCCACCTGTTCAATACCTGCAACAGCTGGGTCGCCCGCAAGCTGTCCTGGGCCGGTCTGCCAGTCACCGACACCGGCGTGACGATGGCCGAGGATCTGATGGTTCAGTTGCGGTCGCTGGCAGTGCCTGAATAGGCAAGCACGGCATTCCGCAGAACCTCATACTCTTGTATGTGGTTGTAGGGCGCTGCCGAGATCCTGACCCAGGGATCGCCGCCGAAATGGTGCACCGGCACCTCGATCCGGTGCCGCTCCCACAATTCGTCCAGGATCGTCTGCGCCGGTATATCGCGGAAACGCTCAGGCAGGCGGATCGTCGCCATGTTGCCGCGCAGGGAGGCCGGCGTGCCGATCCGCGTTCCCCAGGCGCTCGACAGCATCTCCGCCGCCTCGGTCGCCAGCCCCTGGCAGTAGGCGCGGACAGCCGGCAGGCCGCCGATGGTGTCGAAGAAGCCGATGGTTGCACCGACCGACAGCCAGGCGCTGGCGTCGCGCGTGCCGGTCCAGCTGAATTCCTCGGCAAAACCCGTCCGGAAAGGGTGCGAGATGGTGGTGGGGTGGATGCTCGCCTGTCGGTCCGGGGCCACCCACAGGAAGGCGCAGCCCTTGGGCGCGCAGAGCCATTTGTGACAGTTGCCGGTATAGAAATCGGCGCCGATGGCCGGCACATCGAGGTCCAGCATGCCGGGCGCATGCGCGCCATCCACCAGCACCAGTCTTTTTTCGCTCTTGCAGACGGCGATCAGCTCCTTCAGTGGTTGGATCGTGGCGGTGGGGGAGGTGATATGGTCCAGGATCACCAGCCGGGTACGGTCGGAGAGGTTGGAGGTCACCGCAGCGGTGATGGCGCCCGGCCCGTCCAGCGGAAAGGGAACCTCGGCGATCCGGATCACCGCACCGCTCTTTTCCTCAATGAAATGAACGGTCTGCTTGACGGCGTTATAGCCGTGGCTGGTCACCAGGATTTCGTCGCCCTGCGCGAAACCCAGGCTTCGCAGCACCGCGTTCACACCACCGGTCGCGTTCTCGACAAAGCCGAGATCGCCGGGATCGGCGCGCAGGAAACGCGCCAGATCGGCCCGCGCCTGCGCCAGCGCCGGCGGCAGCACCCGGCGCATGAAGTTGACCGGGTTTTCCTCCATTAGCGCCTGCCAGCGCCGCTGTTCGGCCAGCACGGCTTTCGGCGTGGCACCGTAGGAGCCATGGTTCAGGAACAGGATATCGTCGCGCAGACCCCAGTGGTGCCGCACCGCTTGGCCAAGGCTTGCCACCATCTCTCATCCCCTCTGCAGACCGGTTCAGGCTCGTGTATGCTGCCGGACCGGGATGGCGCGACGCCAGCGATATATTGTGGGGGTGACATGTTCGACGGGTTCACGCAGCAGCGGATCAGGACTAGCGGTGCGGAGATCAATCTGCGCACAGGCGGGAAAGGGCCGGCGCTGTTGCTGCTGCACGGTTATCCGCAGACCCATGCGATGTGGCACAAGATCGCCCCGGCGCTGGCGGAGCGCTTCACGGTGGTTGCCGCCGATTTGCGCGGCTATGGCGATTCCTCCAAGCCGCAGACCGACGAGCGCCATGCCCCCTATGCCAAGCGCGCCATGGCGCTGGACATGGCCGAGGTGATGACCGAACTGGGGTTCGAGGAATTCATGGTTGCCGGCCATGATCGCGGCGGTCGGGTGGCGCACCGGCTGGCCATCGACCATGCCGACCGGGTCACCAAACTGGCAGTGCTGGATATCGCCCCCACGCACGAGATGTATGTGACGACCGATATGGAGTTCGCCACCGCCTATTATCACTGGTTCTTCCTGATCCAGCCTTTTGACCTGCCGGAACGCATGATCGGCGCCGATCCCGGCCTGTTCCTGGAGCGCAAGATGGGCCATTGGGGGCGCGACGGCACGGCCTTCACGCCGGAGGCGATGGCGGAATACCGGCGCTGCTTCTCCGACCCGGCGACGATCCATGCCAGCTGCGAGGATTACCGCGCGGCAGCGACCATTGACCTGGAACATGACGAAGCCGATATGCACCGGAAGCTTGGCTGCCGGGTGCTGGCGCTGTGGGGCGAGAAGGGCTTTGTCGGCCGCAAGTATGATGTGCTGGAAAGCTGGCGGAAACGGGCGCTGCATGTCGAGGGGCACGGCGTTCCCAGCGGCCATTTCCTGGCCGAGGAGGCACCGCGCGAAACCCTGGATGCCCTGATGACGTTCTTTTCCCGTCCCGACTGAGCCTGTTATCGAGCGAGCCCCAATGAGCATAGAGCCGAACGGCACTTCCGACCCCAAGCCAGAAAACGTGCAGGAGCAGACACCGCTGCGTCCAAAGCGCAGCCTGCGCCTGACGCTGACCAGCCGGCTGCGCGCCTATTTCTTCGCCGGCGTGCTGATCACTGCGCCTATCAGCCTGACGATCTACCTCGCCTGGCTGCTGATCGATTTCATCGACAAGCAGGTCATGCCGTTGATTCCGGTGCACTACAATCCGGAGACCTACCTGCCATTCTCCGTTCCGGGGATTGGCCTCGTCCTGTTGCTGACGGTGATCACCCTGATCGGCGCGCTGACCGCCGGTTTCCTGGGAAGGCTGCTTGTCCGCGCCGGCGAGGCCGTGGTGAACCGGCTTCCGGTGGTGCGCAGCGTCTATGGCGCGGTGAAGCAGATCATGGAAGCGGTGCTGGCGCAGCAGTCCAACGCCTTCCGCCAGGTTGTACTGGTGGAATATCCGCGCAAGGATTGCTGGGTCATCGGCTTCGTCAGCGGCGCCACCACCGGCGAGGTGCAGGCCCGCACCGAGGCGGAGGTCATTAACGTCTTCATTCCGACCACGCCTAATCCGACCTCCGGCTTCCTGCTGTTCGTGCCGCGCGAGGACATGGTCTATCTCGACATGAGCATCGAGCAGGGGATCAAGATGGTGGTGTCCGGCGGCATCGTGGCGCCGCCCTGGCCCATGGGGCAGCAGACCGAGGTGAAATCCCGCAAGCGCAAGGAGCTGCCGCAGCCGGTCAGCGACGAAGCCGCCGCCGCTCAGCCGGAGCGCAGGTAGCGCACCGCCGCGTCGCGCTCGAACAGATAGAGCAGCACGCGCAGCCGCTGGCCGCGCTCGCCCTGCAGCTCCGGGTCGCGGTCCAGCACCAGCCTGGCATCGTCGCGGGCGGCCTGCAGCAGCTCGCCATGGACGGAGAGGTCGGCCAGGCGGAAGGTCGGCATGCCGCTCTGCTTGGTGCCCAGCAGGTCACCGGCGCCGCGCAGCTTCAGATCCTCCTCGGCGATGACGAAGCCATCCTCAGTCTCGCGCAGGATTTTCAGCCGCGCCGTCGCGGTTTCACTAAGCGGCTTCTGGTACAGAAGAATGCAGGTGGAGGGCTTGTCGCCGCGCCCGATACGGCCGCGGAGCTGATGCAGCTGGGCGAGGCCAAAGCGCTCGGCATGCTCGATCACCATGATTGTGGCTGCCGGCACGTCCACCCCGACCTCGATGACCGTGGTGGAGACCAGCAGATCGACCGCACCGCGCGAGAATTCCTCCATCACGCGGTCCTTGTCGGCACCCTTCATGCGGCCATGCACCAGCCCGGCGTGCGGGCCGAAACGCTGGGCGAGGGCGGCATGGCGTTCCTCGGCGGCGGCGACGTCCAGCGCCTCCGATTCGGCCACCAGCGGGCAGACCCAATAGACCTTGTTGCCGGCGTTAAGGGCACGCTCGACCGCGGCCACCACCTCCTCCAGCGATTCGGTCGGCTTGGCGATGGTGACGATGGGTTTGCGGCCGGCAGGCTTCTCGGTCAGCCGCGAAACGTCGAGATCGCCATAGGCGGTCAGCGTCAGGGTGCGCGGGATCGGCGTTGCCGTCATCACCAGCACATCGACGCCGCGCCCCTTGCCGGAGAGCGCGATGCGCTGATGCACGCCGAACCGGTGCTGCTCGTCGATCACCGCCAGCATCAGGTCCCGGAAGACCACATCTTCCTGGATCAGCGCATGGGTGCCAACGACAATCCCGGTCTCGCCAGAGGCCAGCCCGGCCAGGATCGCCTCGCGGTTCTTGCCTTTCTCCCGGCCGGTCAGCAGGGCGACTTTCACCCCAGCGGGGGCGGCCAGCCGCTCGATGGTCGCCAGATGCTGGCGCGCCAGGATTTCCGTTGGCGCCAGCAGGGCCGCCTGGCCGCCGGCCTCGATGGCGGTCAGCATCGCCATCAGCGCCACCACTGTCTTGCCGCTGCCGACATCGCCCTGCAGCAGCCGCAGCATGCGCTTCTCGCTGTCCATGTCGGCGGATATCTCTGCCATGGCCATCCGCTGGGCGCCCGTCAGGGTAAAGGGCAGGGCGGCCTCAGCCAGTGCGCGCAGCCGTCCGTCGCCAAGGATGACCCGGCCCGACTGGCGCTTCTGATGGGCGCGGATCAGCGCCAGCGCCAGCTGGTTGGCCAGTAGCTCATCGAAGGCGAGGCGTTGACGTGCTGGGGTCAGCGACAGCAGGTCCGCTTCGGATTGCGGCGCGTGCACAGTCTCCAGCGCATCACGGAAGGCCGGCCAGCGCTGCCGGGCGAGCCAGGCGGCATCCTGCCATTCCGGCAGGTCCGGCAGCCGATCCAGCGCGCCCCGTACCGCCTTGCGCAGGGTCTTCAGCGTCAGACCGGCGGTCAGCGGATAGACCGCCTCCACCCCGGCGATCTCAGCGGCTTCCTCAGGCTTTGCGATATAATCCGGATGCGCCATCTGGGCGCGGTCCTGGAAGAATTCGACGCGGCCGCTGACCACTCGGGTCTCGCCGACCGGCAGCTGCTTCACCAGGAAATCGCCCCTTGCGTGGAAGAACACCAGATCGATGTCGCCGCTGGCATCGCGGCAGATCACGCGGTAGGGCCGGCGCGGCGCGGGCGAGGGGATGTGCCCCTCGATCCGCACGGTCAGGGTGGCGATGCGGCCCGGCTCCGCCTCGGCGATGCGCGGCGTGTAGGACCGGTCCACGATGCCGCTGGGCAGATGCCACAGCATATCCACTACATGCGGGCCGATGGCGCCCTCCACCAGCTTGCCCAGGCGCGGACCAAGGCCGGGCAGGGTGGTGACATCGGCAAACAGCGGGAACAGGATCTGGGGACGCACGCAACCGGCCTGGCTGTTGGTGGGAAATGCCATTGAACGGCTGACAGGGCCGCTCCTCAAGTCTATATCCTAGGCGGCAAGAAGGAGGACACCAATGTCGGATCGCCCCTCATCCGCGAACGAGACGAACCCGGAGTCGCTGGAAACCCGCCGCCGGCGCCTGCTGTACCGCAGCTGGTATTGCGGCATCAAGGAAATGGACCTGTTGCTGGGCAGTTTCGCCAAACAGCATCTGGAGAGCATGACCGAAGCGCAGCTCGACAGCTACGAAGCGCTGCTGGGCATGAACAACGACCCGGCGCTGTATGACTGGATCATGGGCCGGTCGGAACCACCGCCGGGCATGAACTCCGACGTCCTGGACATGTTACGTAACTTTAAATTCATCGACGCACGATCTTGAAATCGCTTAAACAAATTCTGAACGCCCCCGGCCGTACCGCGCTGTTCGGGGCGCCTGCCGGCTATGATGCGCTGATCCTGTCCCGCCTGGCGCGGGAGGCGGGCAGCGGCGGCATCCTGCATGTCGCCGTCGATGATGCGCGCATGGCGGCGCTGGCCGAGGCGCTGGCCTTCTTTGCGCCCGATTGCGAGGTACTGCACCTGCCGGCCTGGGACTGCCTGCCCTATGACCGCGCCTCGCCGAATGGCGAGATACTGAGCCGCCGCGTGGACAGCCTGACGCGGCTGCTGCTGCCGGTGGAGAGCAAGGGTGGGCGCATCCTGCTGACCACGGTCAGCTCGGTCCTGCAGAAAGTCCCGGCGCGCGCCGGTTTTCAGGATGCGGTGCTGTCGGTCGAGGTCGGCCAGCGCGTGCAGCTGGACGATCTGGTCGGCTTCTTCCAGCGCAATGGCTATATCCGTGCCGATACGGTACGCGAACCGGGCGAATATGCGGTGCGCGGCGGTATTCTGGACGTCTATCCGTCCGGCGCGCCGGAGCCGCTGCGCATCGACCTGTTCGGCGATGAGGTGGACGGCATCCGCAGCTTCGATGCGGTCAGCCAGCGCACCATCGGCAAGGAAAAGCGTATCCTGTTCAAGCCGGTCGGGGAAATCTTCCTCGACGAGGCCTCGATCCAGCGGTTCCGCCATGGCTACCGCCTGGCGTTCGGGGCGGAGACCGGCGGCGATCCGCTCTATGAGGCGATCAGCGCCGGTCGCCGCCATGTCGGCATGGAGCACTGGCTGCCGCTGTTCCACGACCGTCTGGAGACGCTGTTCGACTATATGCCGGGGGCTGCGGTCAGTTTCGACCATCAGGCGCAGGAGGCACTGGATGCCCGGCTGGGACTGATCAACGAATATTACGAGGCGCGGCGCGGCATGCTGCGCGCCGGTGCCGAGGACGGGCAGGTCTATAAGCCGCTGCCCCCGGGCCACCTGTACCTGATGGGTGAGGCGCTGCCGAAGCTGCTGGCGGTGCGGGCCTCGATCCAGCTGTCGCCCTTCACTGCGCCGGAGGCGGAGCGGGACGAAACGGGCCGCGCCATCCTGGATGCCGGCGGGCGGCTCGGGCCGGATTTCGCGGAGGCGCGCGCCCGGCCTGACCTGAACCTCTATGATTCCGTGCGCGACAGCATCAAGGCGGAGCAGGGCAGCGGGCGGCGGGTCGCTATCGCCGCCGTGAGCGCCGGCTCGCGCGACCGCCTGTCGGCGCTGCTGCGCGAGCATGGCATTGACGGGCTGCATCCGGTCGAAGGCTGGCGCGAACTGGAGAAGCTGGACCGCAGCGCGGTTGCACTGGCCATCATCGGGCTGGAGCGGGGCTTCGCCGCCGAGGGCGTCACCCTGATCGCCGAGCAGGACATCTTGGGCGAGCGCCTGTCGCGCCCGGCCAAGCGCAAGCGCAAGGCGGATGCCTTCATCGCCGAGGCCTCGGCGCTGACCGAGGGCGATCTGGTCGTGCATATGGAGCACGGCATCGGCCGCTATGACGGTCTGGTGACGCTGGAGGTCGGCGGCGCGCCGCATGATTGCCTGCGGCTGATCTATGCCGGCGGCGACAAGCTGTTTGTGCCGGTGGAGAATATCGACACGCTGTCGCGTTATGGCTCGGAGGATGCGGCGGCCCAGCTCGACAAGCTGGGTGGCGTCGGCTGGCAGGCGCGCAAGGCGCGGGTGAAGCAGCGTATCCGCGAGATTGCCGAGAAGCTGATCCGTGTCGCCGCCGAACGCGAGCTGCGCAAAGGTGAGCCGGCGCGCCCGGCGGAAGGGCTGTTCGACGAATTCTGCGCGCGCTTTCCCTATTCGGAGACCGATGACCAGCTGCGCGCCATCGAGGAGGTGCTGGGCGACATGGCGTCGGGCCGGCCGATGGACCGGCTGGTCTGCGGCGATGTCGGCTTCGGCAAGACCGAGGTGGCACTGCGCGCCGCCTTCGTCGCCGTGATGGCCGGCATGCAGGTCGCTGTGGCGGTGCCGACCACGCTGCTGGCGCGCCAGCATTTCAAGACCTTCAAGGAGCGTTTCCAGGGGCTGCCGGTGCGCGTCGAGCAGCTGTCACGCATGGTCACGGCCAAGGACGCGAAGGACGCCAAGGCGGGCCTTGCCGACGGGTCGGTCGATATCGTCGTCGGCACCCACGCCCTGCTGGCAAAAAGCGTGTCCTTCAAGCGGCTTGGCCTGCTGATCGTCGATGAGGAACAGCATTTCGGCGTGGCGCAGAAGGAGCGGATGAAGGAAATCCGCGCCAATATCCATGTGCTGACGCTGACCGCGACGCCGATCCCGCGCACCCTGCAGATGGCGCTGGCCGGCGTGCGCGAGATGAGCATCATCGCCACCCCGCCGGTGGACCGTCTGGCGGTGCGCACCTTCGTTATGCCCTATGACAGCGTGATCATCCGCGAGGCGATCATGCGCGAGCATTATCGCGGCGGCAAAAGCTTCTATGTCTGCCCGCGGCTGGAGGATCTGGCGAAGGTGTCGGAGCGGCTGCGCGACCTGGTGCCGGAATGCAAGGTTGCCGTCGCCCATGGCCAGATGCCGGCCAGCGAGCTGGAAGAGGTGATGACGCGCTTCACCGATGGCGCCTTCGACATCCTGCTGTCGACCAACATCGTCGAATCCGGCCTCGATATCCCCTCGGCCAACACGCTGATCATCCACCGGGCCGACATGTTCGGGCTGGCGCAGCTCTATCAGCTGCGTGGCCGGGTCGGGCGCTCCAAGACCCGCGCCTATGCCTATCTGACCCTGCACCCGCACATGAAGCTGACGCCGAACGCCGTGAAGCGACTAGAGGTGATGCAGACGCTGGATACGTTGGGGGCGGGGTTCTCGCTGGCCTCCTACGACCTCGATATCCGCGGGGCGGGCAACATGCTGGGCGAGGAACAGTCCGGCCATATCAAGGAGGTCGGCGTCGAGCTGTACCAGCACCTGCTGGAGGAGGCGATTGCCGAGCTGCGCAGCGGGGCGGACATGGCGGCCGCCGAGGAGGAATGGACGCCGCAGATTGCCATTGGCATGCCGGTGCTGATCCCGGAGGCCTATGTCGCGGACCTGTCGGTCAGGCTTGGCCTCTACCGCCGCATCGCCACGCTGATGGACCGGCAGGAGATCGACGGCTTCGCTGCCGAGATGATCGACCGGTTCGGCCCGTTGCCGGAGGAGGTGGAGAACCTGCTGCAGATCGTCGCCATCAAGCGGCTGTGCCGGCAGGCGGGCATTGACAAGGTGGATGCCGGGCCGAAGGGGGCGGTGCTGTCCTTCCGTAACAACAGCTTCGCCAATCCGGGCGGCCTCGTGCAGTTCATCGGCAGGCAGGCGGGCAGCGTGCAGCTGCGCCCCGACCACAAGCTGGTCTGCAAGCGGCCCTGGGGCCAGCCCGACAAGCGCGTCGCCGGGCTGAACCATCTGCTGGGCGAGCTGGCGAAAATCGCCGCATAAGAAAACCCCCGCCGGTTGGCGGGGGTTTTTTCGTTCGGTGTCAGCCGCTTACTTGCGGACGACGTTGAACGGGCTGAAGGCCTGACAGGCGGCCATCAGTTCGATGCGGTTGATGTTCACATTGGCCGGGAATGTGGCGGTGAAGTAGATCACCTCGGCGACATTGTCCGGGGTAATCGGATCGGTGCCCTTGTAGACGTCCTTCGCCTTGTCGGCATCACCCTTGAAGCGCACCACCGAGAACTCGCTTTCGGCCAGGCCCGGCTCTACGTCAGTGACGCGGATGTTCTGGCCGACCAGATCGGCGCGCAGATTCAGCGAGAACTGCTTCACGAAGGCCTTGGTGGCGCCATAGACATTGCCGCCCGGATAGGGGTAGCTGCCGGCGACGGAGCCCAGATTGATGACATGGCCCTTGCCGCGCTCGACCATGCCGGTCAGCAGCGCCTGGGTGCAATAGAGCAGCCCCTTGATGTTGGTGTCGATCATGGTCTCCCAGTCGCTCATGGCGACCTGATGGGCCGGCTCCAGACCCAGGGCCAGGCCGGCATTGTTCACCAGCACATCGACATTCTTGAAATTGTCGGGCAGGGCGGCGACGGCGGCACGCACCGCCTTCTCGTCACGCACATCCAGCGGAATGATGTGGACGTCGGTGTCCAGTTCCTTCTTCAGCGCCTCCAGCCGCTCGGCGCGGCGGCCGGTCAGGATCAGCTTGTGCTTGTCCTTGGCGAAGCGGCGGGCGGTGGCGGCGCCGAACCCGGCAGTGGCGCCGGTGATGAACACGGTAAGCTGGGACATGGGTCTATCCTCTGTTTCAGTATAAAATACAGATGGTTAAGCGGATTTCTTGAGTTTTTCCTCGCTCTTGGCGCGCTGCCAGAGCGCTTCCATCTCTTCGAGGCTGGCCTGGTCGGGCGCACGCCCGTCGGCGGCCAGGGTCGATTCGATATAGGTGAATCGCCGCTCGAACTTGGCGTTGCAGTCGCGCAAGGCAAGCTCCGGATCGACCTTCAGATGCCGGGCGAGGTTGGCGAGGGCGAACAGCAGATCGCCCATCTCCTCATGGATGTTCGCGGCGTTGCGGGTGCCGGCGGCAAGCTCGTGCTTCAGTTCCGCCAGTTCCTCCTCGATCTTGGCGATCACCTGGTCGGTGTCCGGCCAGTCGAAACCGACATGCGCCGCCCGCTTCTGCAGCTTTTCGGCGCGCATCAGCGCGGGCAGGGCGCGGCCGACATCATCGAGAATGCTGGCCGTCCTGCCTTTCGCCTCGGCCTTGCGGGCGCGCTCGGCGGCCTTCAGCTCTTCCCAGGTGAGCTTCACGGCCTCGGCATTCTCCGCCGTCGCATCGGTGAACACATGCGGGTGGCGTTCGACCAGCTTGTCGGAGATCGCGGTCGCCACAGCGTCGAAATCGAAATGCCCGTCTTCCTTGGCCATCTGTGCATGGAACACGACCTGGAGGAGGAGGTCGCCCAGCTCTTCGCGCAGCTGTCCCATATCGCCCTGGCGGATCGCGTCGTCAACTTCGTACGCTTCCTCGATGGTATAGGGCGCGATGCTGGCAAAATCTTGCGCACGGTCCCACGGGCAGCCGTCCGGCGCGCGCAGGCGCGCCATGATCCCGAGAAGCCTGTCGATCGGTGCGGTCATGAGATGCGATGCGGATTTTGTGTCAACCGGTGCGGGAGAGTAACCATATCGGGGCGGGGATGAAACCCCCCGGATACGGGGTACCTGATGGCGTCACTAATTATCGCATAATGTATATTATGGAAAATATTTTTCAGGGATGAACCAGCGTGACGATCAGCTCGCTGTCGATGTCATCGACAAAGCCCCTGCGGCAGTCCGTCAGCCTTAAGCCGACGGATGCTGCCAGGCTCACGATGTCCTGGCGGTCGAGGATCGCATAATGCATGGCGGCTTCTTCCTCGCGCAGCACCGCCCCGGATTCATCCAGCAGCGAGAATGCCAGCGCCGTGATATGGACGCTCCCATTCTCCACCACGCGGTTCTCCGTGGTCTGGTACGCCAGCCTGCCGCTAAATCCCGACGCCTCTTTTGTCAGCACCAGGCTGCCGCGCTGGGCGTCGATCTCGGCCTGCGGCACCGGCCGGCGCAGCAGATCGGCGTCCGGCAGATGCAGCACCGCCTGGCCGTCCGGCGTCAGATGATCGGCGATACGCTGCAGGAAGCTGCGCCGCCCGTCCGGTTCCAGCACATAGCTGAGGCCATAATAGCCGACGACAATCCGCTCGAACCGGCGGCCGAAGGCGAAATCCTCCATCCGCTGGGCGCACAGCAGCGGCCGTCCGAGGCCTGCATTGCCCTGGTAGTGCGCCTGGGCCTGCTGCAGGAGCTCCACCGAGGCATCGAAGCCGACAAGCAGGCGGCCCGGTGCTCCCAGCGCCGGAAACAGCCTGCCGCTGCCGCAGGCGGCTTCGAGAACGCTGCCAGTGCCGGCGGTGAAGTCGCGATAGAACTCCCCCTCGCCGATCAGGTTCGAGGCGCGCCCGAACAGCAGATCGTAGAACCCGACCCGCAAATTCCGGCCTCTGAAAAAGTCTGACCCGTCTGTCATGGCCGCACCATAGGCGATCAGGCCTCGACTTGCGCGGAAA
The DNA here is from genome assembly GCF_000299935.1 of Oceanibaculum indicum P24. Taxonomy (NCBI): domain Bacteria; kingdom Pseudomonadati; phylum Pseudomonadota; class Alphaproteobacteria; order Rhodospirillales; family Oceanibaculaceae; genus Oceanibaculum; species Oceanibaculum indicum. The sequence goes on from NZ_AMRL01000024.1 coordinate 53,060, forward strand.
ACGACCGATCTGAGAGCTTCTTATACGGAGATAATCGAAAGCCTGTAGCCCATGTCGGTGCTTGTTCTGGCGCGCGCGCTGAAACTCTCGGCGATCCCTGCCCTGGTCGCCTCGCTGCTGTCCGGGTGTTCCGGGCTGGCGACGCTGAACGCGGCGCTGCTGGCGCAGGATTATCCGGTCGCAGAGGATATCGCCTATGGACCGCACAGCCGGCAGCGGCTCGATATTCACCGGCCGGAGAACGGCACCGGGCATCCGGTGGTGGTGTTCTTCTATGGCGGTGGCTGGAAGAATGGCGACCGTGGGGATTACCGCTTCGTGGCCGAGGCGCTGGTGAAGCGCGGCTATGTCGTCGTGATCCCGGATTACCGGCTTTATCCATCGGTGAGCTTTCCGGCTTTCATCGAGGATGGCGCCCGGGCGCTGCGCTGGGTGCGGGAGAATGCCGGGCGCTATGGCGGCGACCCCGACAGGCTGTATCTGGGCGGCCACTCCGCCGGGGCGCATCTGGGCGCGATGCTGGCACTGGACCGGCGCTACCTGGAGGCCGAAGGGCTGGATACGGATATCGTGAAGGGATTCTTCGGGCTGGCCGGCCCCTACGCCTTCGACCCGATGAAGTACCGGTCGACCCGCGATATCTTCGCCACGGCGGAGACGCAAGAAGAGGCCCAGCCGGTCAATTTTGTGACCGACAAGGCGCCGCCGATGCTGCTGCTGCACGGCACCGACGACGGCACGGTCTATCCGGTGAATTCAAGGGAACTGGCCAAGGCCCTGCGCGCGGAAAACCGCCCTGTGCGCCATGTCGAATATGCCGATACCGGCCATATCGCCATCCTGCTGGCCTTCTATCCGGAACTGGCCGGCTCGCTGCCGCTGATCGAGGATGTCAGCCGCGCCCTGCGGGAGTTCGAGGCCGGGACATTCCGCTAGCCCTCGATCACCAGCCCGTCATAGCCCGGCTCCACACCGGACGGACAGGCCGCGCGCAGGGCCTCGTAATCCGCCTGATGGTTCATGTGGTGCAGGACCGCCCTGCCCGGCTTCACCCGCGCTACCCACTCCATCGTGCGCTCGAAATGCGCATGGGTCGGGTGTGGCTCGAAGCGCAGGCAATCGACGATCCAGACATCGACGCCTTCCAGCAGGCCGAGCGCCGCGTCGGACAGGAAAGCCACGTCCGTCGAGTAGGCAGCACTCATTTTATTCGGCATATCGAACCGAAAACCTGTTGAAACAGAATAGCCATGATCCTGTTCGAACGGCGTCACACGGATGCTGCCGACCTGGAACGGTCCCTTGATGACATGCGGGGTCAGGCAGGGTTTGTAGAAGTAGTCCTTCTCGATCGGCTTGAAGACATAGCCGAAGCGCTTGCCGATGGCGTCCAGGGTGGCCGCATCGGCATGGCAGTCGATCCAGCGCCCGGTCAGCAGGTTCAACCCCCTCACCTCGTCGATGCCATGCACATGGTCGGCATGGGCATGGGTATAGAGTATGGCCGAGACATCCTGCACATTGGCATCGACCAGCTGGTCGTGCAGGTCCGGCGGAGTGTCGACCAGCAGGGTAGTCTGCTCGTGCTGGACCAGGATCGAGGCGCGCCGCCGGCGGTTTTTCGGATTGGTCGGATCGCAGTTTCCCCAGTTTCCGCCGATCATCGGCACGCCGGTGGAGGAACCGCAGCCGAGGATGGTAATGCGCATGGTAGCGCCTTAACCGGAAATCTGGGCCGGCGCCGGCACCTTATTGAAAAGATGCAGGAAATTCTCGGTCGTGCGGGCCTCGATCTCGGCCATGCCGACCCCCTTCAGCTCCGCCACGACCTTCGCCGTATGGGCAACGAAGGCCGGTTCATTGCGCTTTCCGCGGTGCGGCACCGGCGCGAGATACGGCGAATCGGTCTCGACCAGAATCCGGTCCAGCGGTAGTGCCTTCACCGTCTCGCGCAGTTCCTCCGCCTTCTTGAAGGTGACGATGCCGGACAGTGAAATATACAATCCGAGTTTCAGGCACTCCTCCGCGAGCCAGGCAGAGGAGCTGAAACAATGGATCAGGCCGGGGTAGTCCCCCTGCCCTATCTCGTCCTTCAGGATCGCCACCGTGTCCTCGTCGGCGTCACGCGTGTGGACGACCAGCGGCAGGCCGGTTTCCCGCGATGCCTGGATATGAGCGCGGAAGCTGCGCTGCTGGGCCTGACGGGCGCTGTGCTCGTAGAAATAGTCCAGGCCGGTCTCGCCGATGCCGACGACCTTCGGATGCCGCGCTGCCTCGACCAGCCGGGCGGTGTCGATCTCCGGCTGGCTGTCCGCCTCATGCGGATGGATGCCGACGGTGCAGTAGATGTCGTCATAGCGCTCGGCGATGGCACGGACGCGCTCGAACTCGGTGATCTTGGTGCAGATCGTCACCATGCGCCCGACGCCGGCGGCACGGGCACGGGCGACAACCGCGTCCAGCTCCTCCCCGAAATCCGGAAAGTCGAGATGGCAGTGGCTGTCGACCAGCATCAGGCCTCCCCCTTCGGTGCTTCCTCTTCCACCCAGCGCGGGAACACCGGCGCCGGTGCCGGCAGGGCCGTGCCGGGCTTCAGCCGCCCGCTGGCACCGAGGCTGGCGAAGCTGCGGGCCTCTTCCGGCAGGTCCAGCAGGTCGAGCATCCGCGCAGCAGCGGTCGGCGTCGCCGGCTGAGCCAGAATTGCGGCCTGGCGGATCAGCTCGGCGGTGACGTAGAGCACCGTCTCCATCCGCTTCGGGTCGGTCTTCTTCAGCGCCCAGGGGGCCTCGCCGGCGAAATAGCGGTTGGCCTCGCCGATCAGCGACCAGACCTCGGCCAGCATATTGTGGATCTCGTAGCCTTCCATCGCCGCGCGGGCCTTGGCCAGCATGCCGTCCGCCTGGGCCAGGATCGCCTGGTCGGTATCGCTGAAATCGTCCGGTTCCGGCACCACGCCACAGCAATTCTTGGCGATCATCGACAGCGAGCGCTGCGCCAGATTGCCGAAATCATTGGCGAGGTCGGCATTGATCCGGTTCACCAGCGCCTCATGGCTGTAGCTGCCATCCTGGCCGAACGGCACCTCGCGGCAGAAGAAATAGCGGATCTGATCCACGCCATAGGTATCGGCCATGGCGATCGGGTCGATGACATTGCCGACCGACTTCGACATCTTCTCGCCGCGGTTGGTCAGGAACCCATGGCCGAACACGCGCTTCGGCAGCGGCAGGTCGGCGGACATCAGGAAGGCCGGCCAGTAGATGGCGTGGAAGCGCACGATATCCTTGCCGATCACATGCACATCGGCGGGCCAGAACTTTCGGAAAGCCTCGCCCTCGCGGTCGGGATAGCCAAGGCCAGTGATGTAGTTGGTCAGCGCATCGACCCAGACATACATGACATGCCGGGGATCGCCCGGCACCGGCACGCCCCAGTCAAAGGTGGTGCGCGAGACCGAGAGGTCCTTCAGCCCAGCCTTCACGAAGCTGACCACCTCGTTGCGCCGCCCATCGGGCTGGATGAAGCCGGGATTGGCCTCGTAATAGGCCAGCAGCCGGTCCTGATAGGCCGACAGCTTGAAGAAATAGCTCTCCTCCTCCACCCATTCGACCGGCGATCCGGTCGGCGCCAGGCGCGTGCCGTCCGGCTGCTTGGTCAGCTCGTCCTCGCCGAAATAGGCCTCGTCGCGCACTGAGTACCAGCCACCATACTTACCGAGATAGATGTCGCCGGCCGCCTGCATGCGACCCCACAGCTCCTGCACGGAGGCATAGTGCCGGGGCTCCGTCGTGCGGATGAAATCGTCGTTGGAGATGTTCAGATGCCGCACCATGTTCTGGAACTTTGGCGCCATCTCGTCGGCCAGCTCGCGCGGGGTGATGCCGGCCTTGGCGGCGGTCTGCTGCATCTTCTGGCCATGCTCGTCGGTGCCGGTCAGGAACCGCACCTCATAGCCGTCCAGCCGCTTGAAGCGCGCGATCACGTCGCTGGCAATCGCCTCATAGGCGTGGCCGATATGCGGCGCGCCATTCGGATAGGAAATGGCCGTGGTGATATAAAAGGTCTTCGGCGCGGACCCCGACATGCTCTGCTTGTCTCCAGCGAAGGTTCAGCCCGTTCCCTGCAGCGCAAGGAAAGCGCCGATCACCACCTGCTTGCGGTCCAGGTTGATGGCATCGGTGCGGGCCGTCAGATGCCGCACTTTCTCCCATAGCTCCAGCCAGCGATCAAGGCTGTGCAACGAGGCGAGGCGCCGCAGCGCCGGTTCTTCCTCGGCTAGGATGGGCTGCGGCAGCTGCCCCAGCCCCTTGGCGCGGGCCAGCCGGGCAATCCAGTCGGCCAGCAGCGCCATGGCGGTCTGGAAGGCATCCTCATTGCCGGCGCGCTCGAAGCGGCCGGCGAAGGCGTGCAGCTTGCGCGCCTCCAGATCGGGCAGGCCGGCCAGCAGTCCGACCAGATCGCGGTACAGTGCCATGCCGCCTGCGGCGTGCAGCGCCAGCGCGCCGCCGATGCTGCCTTCCGACAGGCGGGTCAGCAGCAGGCGGTTCTCGCCCGTCTCCTCCGGCAGGTAGTGCGCCAGCAGCCGGTCCATATCCGCTTCGCCCAGCGGGGACAGCCGCAGCAGCCGGCAGCGCGAGCGGATCGTTGGCAGTAGCCGGCCGGGACTGTGGCTGACCAGCAGCAGCAGGGCGTTTGCCGGCGGTTCCTCCAATATCTTCAGGATGGCATTGGCGGCATTGCGGTTCATCTCATCGACGCTGTCGATCACCACCACGCGCCAGCCGCTGCCGGAGGCCGTCTTGTGCAGGAAGCCGGCGACGCGTCTTGCATCCTCGACAACGATTTCGCTGCGTTCCTTCTTGGTACGCTCGTTGATGCCGCGTTCGACGCTCAGCAGGTCAGGATGGCTGCCAGCCGCGACCTGCCGGAACACGATGCTGTCGGGGTCAACTGTCAGGCTGTCGCCTTCACTGGAAGGCAGGGCATCGCCGAACAGGGATGGCCCGGCATCCTGCGCGGGCCCTTCAATGCTGCCATTCAGGGCATAACGGGCGATGCGGTAGGCGAAGCTGGCCTTGCCGATGCCGGGCGGCCCGGCGATCAGCCAGGCATGCGGCAGTTTCCCGCTGCGGCAGGCGGCGAGAAAGGTAGCCTCCGCCGTTTCCTGGCCGACCAGCAGGCTGCTGGCGCGCGGCTCCGGCCAGGCCTGGTCTTCCGTGCTCACGACTTTTCCAGTTCAAAGCGGCTGGCGACCGCGTCGCGGATCGCATCGGCAACCGCGTCAATGTCCGCTGTCGCGTCGATCACCGCGCACCGTTCCGGCTCGCGGCGGGCAATGTCGAGAAAGCCGTCGCGCAGCCGCCTATGGAAGTCGTGTCCCATGCGCTCGAACCGGTCCTCGCCAGTTCCAGGCGTTTGGGTCCCTCGTGCGTGGGCACGGGCCAGACCGGCCTCGACCGGCAGGTCGAGGATAAGCGTCAGATCCGGCTTCAGACCGCCGATGGCGATGCGCTGCAGCTGATCCACAGGCTCCCGCCCCAGACCGTGCGCATAGCCCTGATAGGCCATGGTGGAATCGGAAAACCGGTCACAGATGACCCAGCGGCCGGCTTCCAGCGCCGGGTGGATACGCTGTACGACATGCATGCGCCGCGCCGCCGTCATCAGCAGCGCCTCGGCCATGGCGTCCCAGCGCTCAATGCTGCCCTTCACAATCAGCTCGCGGATCGCCTCGGCGCCCGGTGCGCCGCCGGGCTCCCGCGTGGTTTCCACAGCGATGCCGCGCGACGACAGCCAGTCGGCCAGCCGGCCTATCTGGGTCGATTTGCCGGCCCCCTCTCCGCCTTCCAGCGTGATGAAGCGGCCGCGCGGCGTTCCGCTGTTACCGGACATGCGCCGTCAGCGCGGGCCGAACGCCAGATGCTGGGCGGCCGCCAGCATCCGGCCGAACAGGCCCAGTTCCTCCACATCGGCGCCAGCCAGCAGCGGATAATCCATGGTCTCACCCTTGGGCAGGGTGATGCGCAGCGTGGCGATCCGGTCGCCCTGCTTCACCGGCGCTGCGACCGGCCCGTCATAGACCGCGCTGACCACCATGCTGCGCCGCGCCGCCTTGGGCACGGTGATAGTGATATCAGCCGCCGTCACCAGCGGTACGGTTCGCTCGTCACCCATCCAGATTTCCGCCTGCTCCACGGTCTCGCCGGACTTGAACAGGCTCAGCGCCTCGAATTCGCGGAACGCCCAGTCCATCAGCCGGCTGGATTCCTGCGAGCGGGCATTCATGCTGGGCAGGCCGTTCACCACCATGATGATGCGGCGCCCGTCCCGCTTGGCCGACGCAGTGAGGCCATAGCCCGATGCTTCAGTGTGGCCGGTCTTCAGCCCATCCGCCCCATTCATGGTGTAGAGCAGCGGGTTCCGGTTGCCCTGGCGGATGCCGTTATAGGTGAAGCTTGTCTCTGCATAGTAATGATAATATTCAGGAAAATCCGCGATGATGCGCTGCGCCAGGATCGCCAGTTCACGCGCCGTCATCACATGGTCCTCGTCGGGCCAACCGGTGGCGTTGCGGAAGACGCTCTTCTCCATGCCGATCTTGCGCGCCGCCTCCGTCATCATGTCGGCGAAGGCTTCCTCCGACCCGGCGATGCCTTCGGCGACCACGATGCAGGCGTCATTGCCCGACTGCACGATGATGCCGCGCAGCAGATCCTCGATGGAGACCCTGCTGCCCACCTCGACGAACATCTTGGAGCCGCCCTTGCGCCAGGCCTTCTCGCTGACCAGGAATTCATCCTCCAGCGACAGCCGCCCATCCTTCAGGCGCTGGAAGATCATGTAGGCGGTCATCAGCTTGCTCATGGAGGCCGGCGGCATCAGCGTGTCGGCATCCTTGTTCAGCAGCACGGTCCCGGTCTGCGCATCCAGGATGAAGGCCTGCCTGGCGCTGGTCTCGATCTCCTGCGCCGTAGTGGCCGACGGGGCCAGCAGGACAGCGCCCACAATCGCGTATCCGACGATCATGGCGGAACGGAAGGTGCTGAAACCGATCATGAAATCACCTGACTCAACTCTTGGTTCAACGGCTGTAAATGCGTACCGCACTGTGCGGTACAAGATGGCCGAAATTTGGGCGCCCGGTCTGAATTGAAGCTAAAGGACCGGAGCTTGCCCAGGCTCAATCCACCACCACGCGCGCACCGGGATAGCCGGAGCCGATCACCTGCTCCAGCAGCGCATCGGCATCCGTGACCGAGGCCACCGGCCCAAGCCGCACCCGGTAGAATGTCTGCCCATCGACCCGCGTTTCGGAAATCTGCGAAGGCGCCAGCCGGCGCAGCGTGTTGCTCAGCCGCATGGCGTTGTTCTGGTCGGAAAAGGCGCCGGCCTGGATGTAGATCCGGGTCTGCTCCACCGGCACGGTTTCTAGCTGGCCGGTATTGCTCTGCGTGCCGCTGTTAGCCAGGATCGCGACGGCGCTGGCCGGCGGCCGGGAAACGGCGGGCGGCGGCGCGGGATTGGGCGCCCGGGCCACCTGCGTGCTGGAGGGCGGCGGCAGTGCCTCGGCCCTGACCGAGGCAACCGGCGAGGCCGCCACGGAGGGGCCCGGCTGCGGCTGCTGCGCCTC
>NZ_AMRL01000025.1 GCF_000299935.1 Oceanibaculum indicum P24
CCCCGCCGCTGCCGCACCGGTGGCGAAGCCCGCCGCCCGGATTGCCCTGCGCACAGAAACCAACCGCCAGCAGCCGGAGGCGATTGCCATCGGCTCCTCGACCGGCGGTCCGCAGGCGCTGATGAAGGTGCTGGGCAATCTGCGCCGCGATCTGCCGCAGCCCATCTTCATCACCCAGCACATGCCGGCGACCTTTACGCCGATCCTGGCCGAGCATCTGTCGCGTGCCAGCGGCTGGGACTGCCGCGAGGGCAAGGATGGCGAGGTGGTGACACCGAACCGCATCTATCTGGCGCCCGGCAATTACCACATGGTGATCGAGGTGGAAGGCGGCCGGAAGATCATCCGCCTCAACCAGAACCCGCCAGAGAATTTCTGCCGCCCGTCGGTCGATCCGATGCTGCGCAGCCTGGCCAAGGCCTATGGCAGCCGCCTGCTGGTGCTGATGCTGACCGGCATGGGCAAGGACGGGCAGGCCGGGTCGGAAGTCGCTGTCCAGGCCGGTGGCACCGTCGCCGCGCAGGATGAGGAAACCAGTGTCGTCTGGGGCATGCCCGGCGCGGTCGCGACGGCCGGTCTGTGCAGCGCCGTGCTGCCGCTTGATCGGATGAGCGCGTATCTCTACGAGCGCGCGCTGAGGAGTGCAGCATGAAGCCCGACGATTTCTCGCTGCTCGCCACCCTGCTGAAGGACCAGTCCGGCCTCGTGCTGACGACGGACAAGGTCTATCTGCTGGAAAGCCGGCTGATGCCGGTCGCCCGCCAGTTCAGCATGAAGTCGCTGGAGGAGCTGGCCCAGGCAATCCGCCTGAAGAAGGACAGCCGCATCGTGCCGGCAGTCGTCGAGGCGATGACGACCAACGAATCGCTGTTCTTCCGCGACATGAAGCCGTTCGACCAGCTGAAGCGCCTGGTGCTGCCGAAGCTGATGGAAACCCGGCAGTCAACGAAGCGCATCCGGATCTGGAGCGCTGCCTGCTCCAGCGGCCAGGAGCCCTATTCCATCTCCATGATGCTGCGCGAGGAAAAGGCGACCTTCGGCGCGTGGAAGGTGGAGATGCTGGCCACCGACCTTGCCCAGAACATGATCGACCGGGCGAAGGAAGGTGTCTATTCCCAGTTCGAGGTGCAGCGCGGCCTGCCGATCACCATGCTGGTGAAGTATTTCAAGCAGGAAGGCGACAAGTGGCGCGTCGACCCGTCGCTGCGCGAGAACATCCAGTTCCGCACCTACAACCTGCTGCATGATCTGACGCCGCTCGGCCAGTTCGATGTGGTGTTCTGCCGCAACGTGCTGATCTATTTCGACCAGCCGACCAAGACCAAGGTGCTGGAGGCGATTGCCAAGCGCATGGCGCCGGATGGCGTGCTGTATCTGGGCGGTGCGGAGACGGTGCTGGGCATTTCCGACAAGTTCCAGCCGATCCCTGGCGAGCGTGGGCTGTATGGCCTGACGCAGGCCGTGTCGGGCGCGAAGCCCGCCACTCCGACGCTGAATGCGGCGGCCGGCGGACGCTAGGCAGCAAACGACAGGACAAAAGAAAAGGCGGCCCGGAAGGCCGCCTTTTTTGTTTCCGCTTGTATGGGCTTCAGGCCGTGGCGCTGGCTGGGGTTTTCGTCTTCTTGCCCTTGCCGGCCGCCGCGACATCCGAGTCGCTCTGGCCTTCCGGATCGCGCAGCACATATCCGCGTCCCCAGACCGTATCGATGTAATTGTCGCCGCCAAGGGCGACGGACAGCTTCTTGCGCAGCTTGCAGACGAACACGTCGATGATCTTCAGCTCCGGCTCGTCCATGCCGCCATAGAGGTGGTTGAGGAACATCTCCTTGGTCAGCGTCGTGCCCTTGCGCAGCGACAGCAGTTCCAGGATGCCGTATTCCTTGGTGGTCAGGTGGACGGGCTTGCCTTCCACCTCCACGGTGCGCGCATCCAGATCGACGACCATGCGGCCGGTCTTCATCACCGAATGGGCATGGCCCTTGGAGCGGCGCACGATGGCATTGATCCGGGCCACCAGCTCGCGCTTGTCGAAGGGCTTGGTGATGTAGTCGTCGGCGCCGAAGCCGAGACCCTTGATCTTGTTATCCATCTCGGTCAGGCCGGAGAGGATAAGGATCGGCGTCTCGACCTTCGCCTGGCGCAGCCGGCGCAGAACCTCATACCCATCCATGTCGGGCAGCATGAGATCGAGAATGATGATGTCGTAGTCGTAAAGCTTGCCGATCTCCAGCCCGTCCTCGCCGAGGTCGGTTACGTCCACGATGAAATTCGCCGATTGCAGCATCATCTCGACGCTGCGGGCCACGACCTGATCGTCCTCGACCAACAGTACGCGCATGGCACTCTCCTTCTCCCGTCGTCACGGTTTTCTTCCGCGACAATAAGGAAAGGTTAACATGAAAAATTGAAGGGAACGTTAACGAATTAACAAATTCGCCCCAACGTCGCCGCTGCGCTACAATAGGCGGCCGATCACGATGGGAGCTGGCAAGCCGATGGAATCGCCGCTGCGGCAATTGCGCGAAGAGCTGGAACGGGTGCCCTCATACACCATGTATGGCAGCGTCTCGGCGGTGCTGGGCATGATGGTCGAAGTGGCCGGCGCGCACCGGTCGCTGTCCATTGGTGACCGCTGCCGGCTGGTCACCCGCCAGGGCCGCCGCGTGCCGTGCGAGGTGGTGGGATTCCGGGCCGAACGCGCGCTGCTGATGCCGTTCGGCACGCTGGACGGTATCGGCATCGGCTGCAAGGCCGAGCTGGAAAATGCCGAGCCCATGGTTTACCCGCATGAGGGCTGGCTGGGCCGTGTGGTTAACGCGCTGGGCGAACCGGTGGACGGCAAGGGGCCGCTGCCGCAGGGCAAGATCGCGATCCCGCTGCGCAACCGCCCGCCCTCGCCGCATGCCCGCCAGCCGATTGGCGAGAAGATTGATCTCGGCGTGCGGGCGATCAACACCTTCCTGTCCACCTGCCGGGGCCAGCGCATGGGCATCTTTGCCGGCTCCGGCGTCGGCAAGTCGATCCTGATGTCGATGATGGCGCGCTTCACCCAGGCCGATGTGAATGTCATCGGGCTGGTCGGCGAGCGCGGCCGCGAGGTCGGCGAATTCCTGCACGAACAGCTGGGGGCGGAAGGGCTGGCCCGTTCCGTCGTGGTGGTGGCGACATCCGACGAATCGCCGCTGATGCGCCGGCAGGCGGCGCAGATCACCCTGTCGATCGCGGAATATTTCCGCGACACCGACCGCGACGTGCTGTGCATGATCGATTCGATCACCCGTTTCGCCATGGCGCAGCGCGAAATCGGGCTTTCCACCGGGGAGCCTCCGGCCTCCAAGGGCTATACGCCGACCGTCTTCGCCGAGCTGCCGCGCCTGCTGGAACGCGCCGGGCCAGGCGTGGACCGCGGCAGCATCACCGGCCTGTTCACCGTGCTGGTGGAAGGCGACGATCATAACGAGCCCATCGCCGACGCGGTGCGCGGCATCCTGGACGGGCATATCGTGCTGGAACGCCAGATCGCCGAGCGCGGCCGCTATCCCGCGATCAACATCCTGCGCAGCGTCTCGCGCGCGCTGCCCAACTGCAACTCGCCGGAGGAGAACAAGCTGCTGGGCCAGGCGCGGCGGCTGATGTCCACCTATGAGGATATGGCCGAGATGATCCGCCTCGGCGCCTACCGGCAGGGCACCGATCCGGCGGTGGACGAGGCCATCCGCTATCACGAGCCGCTGGAAACCTTCCTGCGCCAGGACCCCTATGAGCGTGCCGGCCTGTCCGAAGGCTATGACCGGCTGGCGACGATCCTGGAAGCGGTGGAGTGAGCTAGGCCATGAAGGCGCTTTCCACGCTGATCCGCCTGCACACGCATCAGCTAGACGATAAGCGCCGCGCGCTTGCCGAGGCGGAACGCCGGCTGGACAATGCCAGGGCGCAGCGTGCCGCCCTGGATGAGGAAATGGTGGCGGAGAAGGAAACGGCGGCCAAGGGCGGGGAGGGGGCCTATACCTATGGCGCCTACCTGCAGGCGGCCAAACGCCGGCGCGAAGCCATCGATGCCGGGATCGCGGTGCTGGAAAAGGCGGCCGGCGAGGCCCGCGACGCGGTGGCCGAGGCCTTCGCGGAGTTGAAGAAATACGAGATCACCAAGGTCAACCGCGAACGCCGCGAGATGGAGGAGGCCAATCGCCGCGAGCAGGAGCTGCTGGACGAGATGGGCCTCGCCATGCACCGCCGCAACAATGGCGAGGGCTAGGCCTGCGGTTAGGTCACTCCTTGCTCTATGCTGCGGCTAATTCTCCTCCCGGCGTTTCCTGCATTTTCTCCCCGTCATTCCCGGGCTTGTCCCGGGAATCCAGGTCTCAGCTTACTCGACCGACGATCCAGCAGATTGAGGCCTGGACCCCCGCAACAAGTGCGGGGGTGACGGTCTGAGGTAAGGGGAGAGTCGAGTGCGCCTTGCCGAGTTGTCCGCTCAGGCCGTCCCCGGCTTCGCCGCCGTCATATCCTCCACACCGGCCGGCAGGCCGCGGTCGAGATCGAAGCCTTCCTGCTGGCGCCGCCACATCGCGGCATAGATACCATCGCGGTCGATCAGTTCGCGGTGCGCACCGCGTTCCACGATCTCGCCGGCCTGCAGCACGATGATCTCGTCGGCATCGACCACGGTGGACAGGCGGTGCGCGATGACCAGCGTGGTGCGTCCCTTGGAGACCTCGCGCAGCGCGCCCTGGATTTCCCGCTCCGTATGGGTGTCGAGCGCGCTGGTCGCCTCGTCGAACAGCAGGATGGCCGGACGCTTCAGGATGGTGCGGGCAATCGCCACGCGCTGCTTCTCGCCGCCCGACAGTTTCAGCCCGCGCTCGCCGACCCGCGTGGTGTAGCCGTCCGGCAGGCCCAGCACGAAATCATGCACCTGGGCGAGGCGCGCCGCCTCCTCCACCTCCGCCGGTGTGGCGCCGGGGCGGCCATAGGCGATGTTGTAATAGATCGTGTCGTTGAACAGCACGGTGTCCTGCGGAACGATGCCGATGGCGGCGCGCAGGGAGGATTGCGTCAGCTCGCGCACATCCTGCCCGTCGATGCGGATGGAACCGCCATCCACATCGTAGAAGCGGAACAGCAGCCGTGAAATGGTGGACTTGCCCGCCCCGCTGGGGCCGACGATGGCAACGGTCTTGCCCGCCGGCACCTTGAAGCTGACATTCTTCAGGATCGGCCGGTCCGGGCGGTAGCCGAAGCCGACCTCGCGGAATTCCACGGTGGCGTTGGCGGTGACCAGATCGACGGAATCCGGCCGGTCCTTCACCTCGCGCTCGACGCCCAGCAGGCGGAACATCGCCTCCATGTCGATCAGCGACTGCTTCATCTCGCGATAGACGAAACCCAGGAAGTTCAGCGGCATGTAGAGCTGGATGAGATAGCCATTCACTAGCACGAAGTCGCCGACCGTCATGCTGCCATTCTTTACGCCGTAACCGGCCATCACCATGACCGCGACCAGGCCGATGGCGATGATCGCACCCTGACCGACATTCAGCAGCGACAGGGTGGTGCGGCTCTTCACCGCCGCGAATTCGTAGCGCCGCAGCGCATCGTCGAAGCGCCGCGCCTCATGCGCCTCATTGCCGAAATACTTCACCGTTTCGTAGTTCAGCAGGCTGTCGATGGCCTTGGTGTTGGCCTCCTGGTCGGTCTCGTTCATGGCGCGGCGGAACTTGATGCGCCATTCGGTGATCGACAGGGTGAAGGCGATATAGCCGGCGATGGTCGCGAAGGTGACCAGCGAGAACCAGAAATCGTACAGCACCCACAGGATGCCGCAGACCAGCAGGATTTCCAGGATCGTCGGCACGATGTTGAACAGCATGAAGTTCAAAAGGAACTCGATGCCTTTGGTGCCGCGCTCTATGACGCGCGACAGGCCGCCGGTCTGCCGGTCCAGATGGAAGCGCAGCGCCAGGTCGTGCAGGTGCTGGAAGGTCTTCAGCGCGACATTGCGGATGGCGCGCTGCGCCACCCTGGCAAACACGAAATCGCGTAACTCGTTGAAGCCGGAGGAGGCGACACGCACCAGGCCGTACAGGACCAGCAGGCCGACCGGCACGGCAATCGCCGCAAGGTCGGGATTGGTCAGCGCATCGACCGCCAGCTTATAGACATAGGGGATATAGACGGTGGCGATCTTGGCGATGACCAGGAACACGATGGCCACGATGACGCGCGCCCGCATGCCCGGCTCGTCCTTCGGCCAGAGATAGGGCGCAAGCGCGCGGATCGCCTTCGCGTCCGCCTTCAGGTCGGAACCGCTGCGCGCGGCGGATGCTGCCGCGCCATGGGCCTGGGTCATGTCGATTTCCGTTCGATGGGTTTTCTCCTAAGTGGGGCTTCGCGGCGGATTTGGATAGTGTTTTTTGCTCTGCGCGTCATGGTCGCTGCATGACGGATGCTAACTTGTCGTGACAGTAGAAGCCCCTCTCAAACCGTCATTCCCGGGCTTGTCCCGGGAATCCAGGCTTCGGCTCGCTTCGGCATCGATCCAGCAGGCTGAACCCTGGACCCCCGGTACAAGACCGGGGGTGACGATTGGAGTATGAGGCAACGCCTGCGCGTTAATCTTTCATGGCGGTCTGCCCCCGCCCTTTCCCTGCCGTGCCGGGCGTGGCACAAGGGCGCCATGACCGACAAGCCAGCCCCCCTGCTTTCCGCCGCCGAGACCGAGGAGCGCGCCAATGCGGCGGGCGCCCTGTTCATGCTGGCGTCGATCTTCGCCTTTTCGGTGATGGACGCGACTATCAAGTGGCTGGCCGTCACCTACCCGGTCATGCACATCGTGTTCTTCCGCAATTTCTTCGCCTTCATTCCCATCGCACTGATGCTGGCCGCCCGGAAGGACCGGCTGGCGGCGCTGCGCACGCGCAACTGGAAGGGCCATCTGATCCGCGCGGCGCTGGGGCTGACCTCGATGATCCTGTTCTTCAACGCCTTCGCGCTGATGCCGCTGGCTGAGGTGGTGGCCATCGCCTTCTCCGCGCCCTTGTTCATCACCGCCCTGTCGATGCCGCTGCTGGGCGAGCGGGTGGGGCCGCGCCGCTGGTCGGCGGTGGTGGTCGGCTTTATCGGCGTGCTTATCATCCTCCGGCCCGGTACGGAGCTGTTCCAGCCGGTTGCCTTCCTGCCGCTGATTGCAAGCCTGTTCCTGGCGCTGGCGATGCTGCAGGTCCGGCTACTGACACGCACGGAGACGAACATCGCCCTGATGACCTACATGACGACGGCCGGCGCGCTGGCGACGGCGCCCTTCCTGCTGTCCGGCTGGGTGCAGCCGACCGGGTTCGACTGGGGGTTGTTCGTTGGCATGGGGATCATCGGCGGTACGGCGCAATATCTGCTGACCCAGGCCTTCCGAAAGGCACCGGCCTCGCTGATCGCGCCGCTGGAATATTCCGGCATCCTGTGGGCCGGGTTGTTCGGCTACTGGCTGTTCGGCGAGCTGCCGGACCACTGGGTCTTCGTCGGCTCGGCCATCGTAATCACCAGCGGGCTTTATATCCTGCACCGCGAGACCCGGCTGGGCCGCTTGCGGCAGAAGCCGCAAAAAGGGTAATATTCCTGCCGAATACAGGGGTTGGGGGATCGCATGACAAAAATGCCGGTGCGGCTGTTCTCAGCGCCGTTGTTACTGGGCGGAGCGGTGCTGTTGGCGGGCCTGTCCCTTGGCGGGCCGGCGGAGGCCGTATGCATCCGCAACCAGCTGACCGAGCCGGTGCGCGCCACGCTGGCCGGGGCCTATGCCTGGGAAGCCAGAATCATGCCCGGCTATGAGCTGTGCACCGAACGCACGCTGGATGCCGCCAGCGTCGAACGCGCCAAGGGCACGCGGCTCGCCATGTCCATCGTTTCCGACGTGACCGCTGGCCGGCGCTATTGCGACGGCTCGGTGAAGCACGCCGCCCTTGTGATGCTGTATGTGGAGCGCGATGGCCGTACCATGCGCTGCGATGCCTATTGAGGCGATTACCCACTCAATTTGAAAAAGAGTATGTCGCGCCCGGTACTGTTTCGCCGGGCGTTTTGATTTCATAGTGCCGCCAGTTTTGAGGGATGCGTATCGGGGGCCGTTTTGGGGGCCGGAATTGTCACCACCACAGTATGGGGTGCATTCCGGCCATTCCGGCTGGCCGCTGGTTGCGGCCGACGGAACCGATAAGATCAACTTGGAAATATCTTCGCGGAGGAGCCGGCAATGTCGGAAAAGACGATAGAGTCGGGACGGGGCTGGCAGATGCCGCTGTTCGCCATCCTGCTGTGCGGCAGCCTGATCGTTGCGCTGTCCTTCGGGGTGCGCTCCGCCTTCGGCCTGTTCATGGTGCCGATCTCCGGCGAACTTGGCTGGGGGCGCGAGATTTTCGCCCTGTCGATTGCCTTGCAGAACCTGCTCTGGGGTCTGGGGCAGCCCTTCGCCGGCGCGCTGGCCGACCGGTTCGGCCCGATGAAGGTGGTGATCGGCGGCGGTCTGCTCTACAGCGCCGGCGTCCTCATCATGTCGGTCTCGACCACGCCGATGCTGTTCCACCTCTCGACCGGCGTGCTGGTCGGCTTCGGCCTGTCCGGCACCGGTTTCTCCATCGTGCTGGCCGCTGTCGGCAAGGTGGTGGCGCCGGAGAAGCGCTCCTGGGCGCTGGGTATCGTCACAGCGGCCGGCTCCTTCGGCCAGTTCGCCATGGTGCCGCTGGGCCAGGCCTTCTTGTCCGCCTATGGCTGGCAGACCACGGTGCTGATCCTCGGCATCAGCTCGCTGGCCATGCTCCCGCTGGCTGGCGCCTTCTGGGGTATCGGCCAGCGTGGCGGACTCTCGGCCGGGCCGGCCAGCACCCAGAGCCTGGGCGAGGCGCTGCGCGAGGCCAGCCGGCATCGCGGCTTCCTGCTGCTGACCGCCGGCTTCTTCGTCTGCGGCTTCCATGTCGCCTTCATCGCCGCGCACCTGCCGTCCTTCGTCATCGACCGGGGGCTGGATCCGCGGATCGGCGCCTGGGCGCTGGGCCTGGTCGGGCTGTTCAACGTCATCGGCTCCTACACGTCGGGCGTGCTGGGCGGCAAGTACAGCAAGAAGTACCTGCTGAGCATGCTCTATGTGACGCGCTCCGCCGTCATCGTGCTGTTCATTTCCTTCCCGATGACCGAGACCACGGTGCTGATCTTCGCCGCCGCGATGGGCCTCTTGTGGCTGTCCACTGTGCCGCTGACCTCCGGCATCGTGGCGCAGGTGTTCGGGCCGAAATACATGTCGATGCTGACCGGTATCGTGTTCTTGAGCCACCAGATCGGCAGCTTCCTGGGCGTGTGGGGCGGCGGCTATCTGTATGACACCACCGGTTCCTATAATGTCGTCTGGTATTGCTCGATCGCGCTGGGCATCTTCGCTGGCCTCGTGCACTGGCCGATCGACGAACGCCCGCTGGACCGGCTGTCGCCCGCCAAGGCGTAAGAAACGCTACGCCTCGATCTCGCTGTGCACCTCGATGATCTCGTTGTGCTCGACGAAGGGCAGGGGCGGAAAATGCGGCGTCGCCTGGAAACTGACCTGGCCCTTCAGGCCGACCCGCTCGGCGGTTTCCTCGAACAGCCGGACGATCTCTGCCTTGATGTCGCGCGGCAGGGCGCGGTGAGTGCGCACGATCAGGTCCAGCCGCTCCGTGCGGGCCAGTCCGTCGAGCTGCAATGCGCCCAGCTTGCTGAGGTCGAGGTCGATGAGGAAACGGTGGCCTGAGCCACCCTCCGCGCCGCCGTCGCCTTCTTCCGTGGGATCGCGCATGAACAGCCGGATCTGCTGCAGATCGCGCCCGTCGAACAACGGGATGTAGAAGCCGCGCCATTCATTGCCGGCGGCATCAGTGCCGGTACGCGTCATCTGCCCCATATCGTCGCTGAGGCGCGACAGCAGCGGGCTGCGCCCGTCGCGCCCACCCAGCGCGCGGGCGGTCTGATCGCCCATCCAGCTCCGCACATCGCCGCCGCGCAACGCCGCCATGAAGAACAGCAGGGCGCCGGCCAGCTGCGGGCTGGGCTGCGGGATCGCCGTTTGAAGCAGGGTCTGCGCCAGGGCGGGATTGGTCTGCGACAGCTGGACGAAGGCCTCGTTCAGGGCCGGCCAGGCCCGGCCGAGGCTTGCCGGTTGCCCGCCTGCCGCCGCCGTCCCGGTGGCGTTGCCCGGTGGCAGGCCAAGGGCCGCGCGGGCGGTGGCTTCCGCATTCCCGAGGGCGCTGGGCGACAGGCCCAGCGTGACGCCGGTTCCGGTTGGCAGGCCCTGCGCGCCCGGAATGGTGACAAGGCCGAAGCTGGTCTGCAGCAGCGGCTGGCCCGCCGCCGTGCTGCCGACGACCGTGGCAGTGATCGTCGCGCCGCCGGTCGGCAACGGCTGCAGGCCGGGGGGCTGTGCCGCTGGCGCCTGACCCGCTGTCGCCTGACCAGCCTGTGTTACTTGCCCCGCTGCCGCACCCTGTACTGCGCCCTGTGCCGTTGGCCCCTGTGGGGAGGACTGCGGTGCCGCTTGTGCCGGTTGCTGGATGGCATTCACCGTGACGGCGATGGTGCTGCCGGCCGGCAAGGCCTGCAGGATCTGGGCGGCGGGTGCGCCAGCGGGCAGCGCCGTGAGGCTGGCGCTTGTCGCGGGCGCGGTCAGGGAGGGGGGCAGTGCTGGCGTCTGGACCGGCTGACCCGCCGGGGGCGGTGTCGGGCCGGCTGCGGCGGGCGCGCCTGCTGACTGAGCCGCGGCTTGTGGCGTTGCGGCTGGCGCTGCTGGTGCCGCTGCTGTTGGCGCCGAAGGCGCGGTGCCGCCGGCCTGAGTGGGTAGCGGCGCGGATGCCGGCGGCGTTGCAGGAGTTGGCGCGGATGCCGGTGTCGGCGTGCCAATTGCGGGTGTGCCAGTCGTGGGAATGGTGGTGTTCGCGGGCGTCGTTGCTGGCGTGGCCGATGATGGTGCTGGAGGTGTCCCCGCAGCAGCTTGCGCTCCCTGCGGCGATGCGGCCTGTGGTGGTGTTGCCTGTGCCGGCGCGGCCTGCGTTGGCGTGGTCGGGGGGGCTCCCGGAATCGTCTGCCCCTGCGCTTGGCCCTGGGCCTGGCCAGTCAAGGTCTGCACCAGCAGGGCCTGGACCGTCTGCCCG
Organism: Oceanibaculum indicum P24; assembly: GCF_000299935.1. Classification (NCBI taxonomy): domain Bacteria; kingdom Pseudomonadati; phylum Pseudomonadota; class Alphaproteobacteria; order Rhodospirillales; family Oceanibaculaceae; genus Oceanibaculum; species Oceanibaculum indicum. The sequence continues at coordinate 11,163 of NZ_AMRL01000025.1, forward strand.
GCCTGCAAGGGCTGCGGTGGCTGGATGCTGGCCGCAATGACGGGGGAGGAGGCGACGGAAACCGCCGGCTGCTGGGCTGCCGGCTGGGAAGTTCCCTGTTGGGGAGCGGGTGTGGCCGTTCCGGTCTGCGGCGTTCCGGCCGGGCTGGCGGGTTGCGTGGGGGTGCCACCCGGTACCTGCCCCGCACCCTGCGCCGGTACGGAAGGTGTTTGTGCAGCCGGCTGCTGGCCTACCTGTTGGCCCGCTTGCTGTGCAGGAGGCTGGGCAGGCTGCGCTGGCTGTTGCGGCAGTGGTTGCTGCGTTGGTTGCTGGGTGGGTGCTGCCCTCCGGTCGACCGAGAGGATCACCACCTGCTGGCTGTCGCCGACGGCGCGGACTTCCATGGTTAGGGCCGTGCCGGGCCGGAAATTGGCTGCCGTTCGCAGCGCCACGGCCCCCTGCTCGGTGCGGACGATGAGATTGCCTTGGCGGTCGCGGCCTTCCACCGTGCCCTTGACGACAGTGCCCGGATCGGCCGCCTTCAGCGATTCCGGCGCATTGACCAGCGTGCCGACGGTCGCCGCCGGCGCCGTACCGGCGACTCCGACGGGTGATGTCGGCGGGACGAAGCTCATTGCGGCTCCAGCAGGCTTTCCAGCAGCTTCTCGACGTCGCGGGCGGCGTCGCTGTTTGGCGAGCGCAGCAGGATCGATGTCTGGTTGCGGATGGCGTCGGCGACCTTGCGGTCGCGCCGGATGATGCCGGCCAGCGGCGGCGAGGCCTTCAGGAAGCTCTGGCAGGCCTTCAGCAGCGTCTGATAGGTGCGCTGCCCCTCGCCGACCGAATCCACCATGTTCACGATGATGCGGACATCCGCGTTCGGGTCGCCCTGCAGGGTCAGCTTGATGAAGGCATAGGCGTCGGTCAGCGCCGTCGGGTCGGCGGTGGTCACCACCAGCGTCGTGCCGGCCCAGCTGGCCAGCGTGCGCACCGTGCGGTCGATGCCGGCACCCAGATCCAGCACCACCCGGTCATAGCCAAGCGCAAGCTGCTGCAGCTCCTCGCCCAGATGGGTGAGGCGCGGGACGGGCAGGGCGGCAAGGCTGCCGGAGCCGGAGCGGCCGGCGATCACCGAGAAGGAGGCTTCCGGATGCGGGGTGATGGTCTGGCTCAACGTCACCTTGCCTTCGATGAAGGCGCCGAGATCGCGCTTCGCCATCAGCCCGAGCTGGACATCGATGTTGGCCAGCCCGAGGTCGCCGTCGAACAGCAGCACACTTTCGCCGCTGAGGGCCAGCGCATGGCTCAGCGTCACCGACAGCCAGGTCTTGCCGACCCCACCCTTGCCGGAGGCGATGGCGATCATGTTCTGCGTCTTGCCCAGGGCGCGGGGCAGGCGAACCGGGTCGGAAACGGGAGGTATGGCGTTGCTCATGCGAAGACCCTGTCACCAAATGCCGGGGTACTGATCCCCCTTTCCTGAGAAAGCAACAAACGTGCCAGCGAAACCGGGTTGAGAGGCGCCAGCCCCTCGGCCACGCGCGGCGAGGTGCTGACATGGGAAAAGCGGAACTGGCCGATTTCCGCGGCCACCAGCATGAATCCAAGACGGCGCGCGAGATCAAGCCGCGTGGCGATCAGGCGGCTGGTGCCCAGCGTCTTGAACATCTCGGCAATTTCTGCCGCCTCATGCACATCGCCGCCACCGGGCAGCACCAGCATGGGATCGGCCTCGGCCGCGTCGATCAGGTTCTTCAACTCCTTGAGTTCGGCCGGGTCGAACGGATTGATGCCGGCGCTGTCGATGAGCTGCAGATATTTCCCGCGTTCCGCGCAGTACCGTTTCAGGTCGCCCGGATTGTCCGCGGTCTGCAGCTTCAGTTTAAGAACGGACGTCAGCGCGGAAAGTTGCTCCACACCGCCGGCCTTCACCGTATCGGTGGTAATGACCCGTACCGTCCGGCGTGCCATCACGCAGCGCGTGGCCAGCTTGGCAACGGTCAGGGTCTTGCCTGCACCCGGCGGGCCGATCAGCATGATCGGGCGGCGGAAATCATTCTCCGGCATGGGGGCAAAGCGGAACTGGCTGTCCAGCGCGCCGGCCAGCGCCAGCGCCGGATCGTCGGTGTTGAGGCCCGAGGCCGCGCGCAGCAGCCGGTCGGCCAGCCGCCCCGGCACGCTGTGCTGTTCCATCGCCTCCGAGAGAATATCGCCGAGGTCGGCCACTTCCGGGCTGTGATGATGGTGGTCGTCCAGCGGGTCCAGGTCTTCCACGATGTCGAGCGCGGCGGTGACGCGCACGCCGCCTTCCTCGCCCTTCTGGGTGGAAACGATGATGGCATCCTCGCCGAGTTCGTCGCGGATGATCCGCATCGCCTCGGCCATCGACGGAGCCTTGAAAGTCTTAAGACGCATGCTTCGTCCTGGCCCTCCGGTGCGTCGGTCGCCCGTCCCCGATCATGTCCATGGTCACGCCATCCGGGATAGCGTGAGGGGCGACCTGACGCGCCAATCTCATATCTGTCCCAGGGTCTTGATCTTGGCCTTGGGGTGAATCTCGCTCTGCGACAATACCACGGTCGCCGGTCGGAACCGTTCGATTATCGACCGCACATAAGGCCGAATGGCCGGGCTGGTCAACAGTACCGGCGCCTCGCCCAGTGCTGCCAGCTGCTCGAAGGTCTGGCGGATCGCGCCGATGAACTGCTGCAGCTGGCTGGGCGGCATGGAGAGCTGCTTGTCGTCGCCCTGGCCGACAATCGACTCCGCGAAGGCCTGCTCCCAGTCCGGCGACAGGGTGACGATCGGGATATGGCCTTCCTCGTTGACATACTGCTCGCTGATCTGCCGGGCGAGGCGGGAGCGCACATGCTCGGTGATCATGGTGATGTTGCGGGTGTAGGTGCTGGCCTCCGAAACGCCTTCCAGGATCGTCGGCAGGTCGCGGATCGAAATCCGCTCCGACAGCAGGTTCTGCAGCAGGCGCTGCAGCCCGCCGACCGAGATATGCGTCGGCACGATGTCGCCGATCAGCTTCTGATGCTGGCCCGACAGCTCGTCCAGCAGCTTCTGGGTCTCGGTGTAGGACAGCAGGTCCGCCATGTTGTCGCGCACGATCTCGGTCAGGTGCGTGGTGATGACGGTCGGCGGATCGACAACGGTATAGCCGCGGAACATCGCCTCCTCGCGGTGGCTCGGATTGATCCACATGGCCGGCAGACCGAAGGTCGGCTCGCGCGTGTTCTCGCCCGGCAGGTCGATCTTCTGGCCGCGCGGGTCCATCACCAGCAGCATGTTGGGGCGGATATCGCCGCGCCCGGATTCGATCTCCTTCACCCGGATCATGTAGGTGTTGGGCGGCAGCTGCAGATTATCCTGAATGCGCACGGAGGGCATGATGAAGCCCATCTCGCTGGCCAGCTGCCGGCGCAACGCCTTGATCTGCTCCGTCAGGCGCTGGCCATCGGTGCTGTTGATCAGCGGTAGCAGACCGTAGCCCAGCTCCAGGCGGATCAGGTCGATATGCAGCGCCGTGGAGATCGGCTCCTCGGCGACCGGCATCTCCGCCGTCTCGGTGGCGACGGCCTCGGCCTTGCGCAGCGTCTCGGCCTTCTTCTGCCTGGTCAGCAGATAGGCGGCACCGCCGGTGATTGCGGCCAGCAGCGCGAAGGGCAGGAAGGGCAGGCCGGGCAGCACGCCCAGCACCAGCATCAGGAAGGCAGACAGGCCGAGTGCCGTCGGATAGCCGCCCAGCTGCTTCATCAGCTGCTTGTCGGCAGTGCCCGGCGTCCCCGACTTGGAGACCAGCATGCCGGCGGCGGTGGAGACGATCAGCGCCGGAATCTGGCTGACCAGCCCGTCGCCGACGGTCAGCAGCGTATAGGTCTGCGCCGCCGCGCTGAAGCTCATGCCCTGCTGCGCCACACCGATGATCATGCCGCCGATGACATTGATGAAGGTGATCAGCAGGCCGGCGATGGCGTCGCCGCGCACGAATTTCGAGGCACCGTCCATGGCGCCGAAGAAGCCGCTTTCCTCCTCCAGCTCCTTGCGGCGGGTGCGCGCCTCATCCTCGTTGATGAGGCCGGAGGAAAGGTCGGCGTCGATCGCCATCTGCTTGCCGGGCATGGCGTCCAAGCTGAAGCGCGCGCCGACTTCGGCGATACGGCCAGCACCCTTGGTGATGACGATGAAGTTCACGATCACCAGGATGCCGAACACGATGACGCCGATGACGAAATTGCCGCTCATCATGAAGGAGCCGAAGGCGGCGATGACGTCGCCCGCCGCTGTTGGCCCGGTATGGCCTTCGGCAAGGATCAGGCGGGTGGAGGCCAGGTTCAGCGCCAGCCGCAGCATGGTGGCGATCAGCAGCACCGTGGGGAAGGCGTTGAAGTCCAGCGGCCGGTGAATGAACATCACCGTCATCAGGATCAGGACCGAGAAGGTGATCGACAACGCCAGCGCGATGTCGAGCAGCCAGGTCGGCATGGGCAGGATCAGCACCGACAGGATGCCGATCATGCCAAGCGCAACGGCGATATCCGGGCGGTTTACAATGCCGCCATAGCGGCCGAGCAGCGCCTGTATGCCGCCGCCGGAGCCTCCGCCCGAATCCTGTTGCGAGGTGTCAGCCATGCCTCAGCCCGTCATCCAGTGGCGGTGCGGCGTCATGCGGTTTCCGCTTCTCCGGGCATCGGCACGGGGACGCCCTCCTCGGTATATTGCCGCAGCTTGTTGCGCAGGGTGCGGATCGAGATGCCCAGGATGTTGGCCGCATGGGTGCGGTTGCCCAGGCAGTGCTTCAGCGTGTCGATGATCAGGTCGCGTTCGACATCGGCGACGGTGCGGCCGACCAGCTTGCCGAGCCCGAGCGCTTCCACCGTGGAGCGGGTGTCATCGTCGCCATCATCCGTCGCGGCCTGGAAGGAAGGCACCTCGGCGACGGGGGCCGTCCCCGGCTGTTCGCCGGTCAGCATGATCGCCTCCGGCCCGATCTCGGTGCCGCTGGCCAGCAGCACGGCGCGGTGCAGGGTATTTTCCAGTTCGCGCACATTGCCCTTCCAGTGATGGCCCTGCAGCCGCGCAATGGCCTTGGCCGACAGCGGGCGAATGTCGATGCCGTTGGCCTCCGAATATTTCTTCACGAAATGCTCGGCCAGAACGTGGATGTCCTGCGGTCGCTTGCGCAGGGGCGGCAAGGCCAGGTTGAAGACGTTCAGGCGGAAATAGAGGTCTTCGCGGAAATTACCGTTCTTCACCTCCTCCTCCAGATTGCGGTTGGAGGTGGCGATCAGCCGGACATTCACCTTGACCGGTGTGGTGCCGCCGACGCGGTCGATCTCGCGTTCCTGAATGACGCGCAGCAGCTTGGCCTGCAGGCGCGGGTCCATCTCGCTGATCTCGTCCAGCAGCAAGGTGCCGCCATTGGCTTCCTCGAACTTGCCGATGCGGCGCGCGACGGCGCCGGTGAAGGCACCCTTCTCATGGCCGAACAGTTCGGATTCCAGCAGGTTCTCCGGGATGGCAGCGCAGTTCAGCGCGACGAATTTCTGGTCGGCCCGGCGGCTCTTGCTGTGCAGGTAGCGGGCCATCACCTCCTTGCCGGTGCCGCTCTCGCCGGTGATCAGTACGGAGGCGTCGGACGGGGCGATCTGTTCGGCCAGCTTGATGACCTGCGCCATCGCCACATCCTTGAAGATGACAGCGTTGGATTCCTCGGCGACGGCCTCCAGCACGGCGGCGATCAGGGCAGCGTCCGGCGGCAGCGGCACATATTCCTTGGCGCCGGCCTTGATCGCCCTCACGGCGGTATCGGCATCGGTGCCGATGCCGCAGGCAACCACGGGAATCGTGATGCGTTCCGTCTTCAGGCTCTCCATGAAGCGGGCAATCGGCAGCCTGACATCGATCATCACCAGGTCAGCGCCCTGGCCGGCGCGCAGCGCCTGCAGCCCCTTGTCGATGGTATCGGCGTGGCTGACCTTGGCACCGCGGGTCAGCGCGATCTGGCTTGCGGCCGTCAGATGCCCTTCAAGGGCGCCGAGAATGAGCAAACGCATACCTAACTCTCCATTGACCCCGGTTGCCCCCGGAAGGGCCTGGGATGTCTTCGTTCAGTCGAACAAATCGATGCGCTGCGCGGGCGGCAGCACGGTATTGATCTGCATTTCCGTCCGGCGCGGATGTTCCTGCCGGGCGATGGAGGCGGCGCCGATCAGATAGATTTGCGAGACCATCTGATCCTCGCCCATGTTGCGCTCCAGCTTGGAGGCCAGCGGCGCGAACACCATGTAGGCCAGCACCGCGCCATAGAAGGTGGTCAGCAAGGCGACAGCCATGGCCGGTCCGATGGAGGACGGATCGCTGAGCCTGCCCAGCATCTGCACCAGGCCAACCAGCGTGCCGATGAGGCCCATGGCCGGTGCGACTTCCGCCGCCTTGCGCAGCATGCCGGCGGTCTGGGTCTGGCGCATCGCGGTGGCCGCCATCTCCTGGCGCATGATGCGCTCCACCTCATCGGCCGGGGAGCCATCGACGACCATCTGCACCGCCTTGTGCAGGAAGGGTTCGCGCTGCATCTCCGACAGCCCGCTCTCCAGCGCCAGCACGCCCTTGGCGCGGGCGATCTCCGACAGGTGCAACATCCAGACTGCGGCCGATTGCGCGTTACGCGCCGGGCGCAGCAGCACATTGCCGATCACCTCATGCGCGCGCAGCGCATCACGCAGCGAATAGCACACCAGCGTTACGGCGAAGGTGCCGCCAAGCACGATCAGCACCGACGGGATATCGAGAAAGGCGGCGGATGAACCGCTGATGCTCATCGCCGCGAAGATCATCCCGAAGCCGCCGACCAGACCCAGGATGGTCGCGAAATCGACGACCATGCGCGATCCGGGCGGCACCAGATCGGCCCGGTTCGTCGCCATCCTGATACCGGCAGCGGGCGCAGCCCTTCCGGCGGCGGCTTCCGTCTTGCTGGAAACATCCGACATGCACGAAAATCCTTACGTCAGATGCGGATCAGCTCGACCGGTCGGACTTGATGATTTCCGTCATGGTCACGCCCAGCCGTTCATCGACAATGACCACTTCGCCGCGTGCGACGAGCCGGTTGTTCACATAGATGTCGATGGCTTCGCCGACCTTGCGGTCCAGTTCGACCACCGCGCCGCGGCCCAGCTTCAGCAGCTGGCTGACCTGCATGGTGGCCTTGCCCAGCACCGCGGAGACCTGGACGGGAATGTCATAGACCGCCTCCAGGTCGCGGGCGGAACGCTGGATATCGTCGTCCTGACTGCCGCCATCATCGTCGGCGAAGGGCTGCTCCTGACCTTCCAGTTCGGAGAGTTCGAGATCGTCGTCGTCAGCCATGTCTGTCTCCCTGGCTATGCGGCTTTAGGGGCTATTCGGCCTTGGGCCGGGCGTTTCGGGGGATGGCTCGTCGCCGGTCGGGGCCGGCATCTCCTCAGCCATCTCTTCGGGTATTTCAGTTTCGGGCGGTGGCGCAAGGTCGCGCGGCGCGCGTCCCAGCGTGCGCTCCATCGCGGCGCTCATGCGCCGCCAGATGTCCCGCTGCAGCCGTTCCGCACCGCCTTCGGACCATTCCAGCCGGCAGTCGCCTTCCGAAAGCTCGGCATCCGGGCGGACCGTGATCTGGCCCTCGAAGGCATTGTCGGCGGCGATTTCTGTCATCCTTGTCTGCACCTGTTCGGCCAGATCGGGATGGACGCGCACGATGATGCGCGGCTCGTCGCGCAGGGAGCCGAACACCTCGGCGATCATCGCCTCGATCTCCGCCATGCCGCCGCTTTTTGCCAGGGTGGGCGACAGCTGGCGGACCATCGTATAGGCCAGCTCGGTCAGGTCGGCGGACAGCGCATCCAGCGCCGCCCGATGCGCAGTCTGCAACTGCCGGAAGCGGTCGCCGACACTCTGCCAGCTGTCGGCAAGCCGCTGCTCGACGCCGGTCATCGCCTCGGCGCGCCCCTGTTCGACGCCGCGCTGGAAGCTGTCAGTGGCGACCTGATCAAGCTCCTCCTGGCTGTAGCTCGGCGGCGGCGGTTCGGCGGCTGCCTCGGCAGCTTCCTGTTCCGCCTTCTGCTGGGCCGCGCGCTCGGCCTCACGCCGGCGCTTCAGCTCCGCCGGGTCGATGTCGAAGTCGCGTTCGAACAGGAAGGGTTTCATGCCGTGTGCTGTGCTTCCAGGCCGTTAGTAGATCAGCTGATCGTCGCCGCCGGACTCGGCGATGACGATTTCGCCACGGTTGGCGAGGTCCTTCGCCAGCTGCACCATGTAGGTCTGTGCCTCCTCGACCTCCTTCAGGCGCACCGGGCCCATGCCCGCCATGTCCTCGCGCATCAGCTTGGCGGCGCGTTCCGACATGTTGGAGAAGAACAGGTCGCGCAGATCCTCGGTGGAGCCCTTCAGGGCAAGGCCCAGCTTGTCCTTCTCCGCCGTGCGCAGCAGCGTCTGCACGCCGCCCGGATCGAGCCTGGCCAGATCCTCGAAGGTGAACATCAGTGACTTGATCTTCTCGGCCGCGTCGCGGTTGCGCTCTTCCAGCGCCGTGACGAAGCGCGTCTCGGTGGCGCGGTCCAGGCTGTTGAAGATTTCCGCCATCATCTCGTGCGGATCGCGGCGGTTGGACCGTGCGAGGTTGCTCATGAACTCGGTGCGCAGCACGCGCTCGACGTCATTCAGAATGTCCTTCTGCACCGATTCCATGCGCAGCATGCGCATCACCACTTCCATGGCGAAGTTTTCCGGCAGCAGCGCCAGCACCTTGGCGGCGTGCGCCGGGTTGATCTTCGACATGACCACGGCGACGGTCTGCGGATATTCGTTCTTCAGATAGTTCGCCAGCACCAGCTCGTTCACATTGCCGAGCTTGTCCCACATGGTGCGGCCGGCCGGGCCGCGGATTTCCTCCATGATGTCGCCGACCCGGTCGGGGTCGAGGACCTTGGAGAGCAGGCGTTCCGTCGAATCGAAGCTGCCGACCAGCGAGCCGGTGGAGGAAATCTGCTCGGCGAACTCGACGAACAGCCGCTCCACGATGTTGGAGCTGACGGTGCCGAGATTGGCCATGACCTGGGAGACTTCCTTGATCTCCTCGTCCTCCATCAGGGCGAAGATCTTGGCGGCATGCTCCTCGCCCAGGCTCATCAGCAGGATCGCTGCCTTCTCGGGGCCGCCCAGCGAGCGGTAGTCTTCTCTTACGCGCATCGTCTCATTCTCCCGGCCGCGGCCTGATGTCACGCGGCCTCATGGTTGCCCATGGCCAAACGGGGTCAGTTCTGTTCCTGGTACATCCAGTTGCGGATGATCGAGACCGCCTCGTCCGGATGCTTGTCCACGATCTCGCCGATCTTGCGCAGGGAGGAGGCGCGCACGCGGCCCTCGACACGGCTGATATCGATCATCGTGTCCAGCATATCCTCCTCCTCTTCTTCCGGCAGGGCCAGCGCGCCCATGCCTTCCGGCGCCATTTCCATGCCGGGCATGCCGGGGCCGGCCAGGGCAGCGGTGGCACCGGACTGGTCGCGCAGCATGCCGGTCGGGCCGCTGAGGATCGCGCCGGCGGCCGGCAGCGATTCGAACAGGCGGCTCAGCACCGGGCGGACGACCAGCAGGATGACCAGCAGGCCGACAACCGCCAGCACGATGATCTCGGCAAGCTGCAGGAAGTCGTTCTTGGACAGGCCGAACAGGGTGGAATCCGCCCCCACGCCGATATCGTCCAGCGGCGCGAAGCGCATGTTCACGACTTCGATCTGGTCGCCGCGATTGGCATCGAAGCCGATGGTCGAGCGCACCAGCGCCTCGATCTGCTGCAGCTGCTGCTCGTTGCGCTCCTGATAGACCGGCTCGCCGCCATCGCCGCGTGTATAGGTGCCGTCCACCAGCACCGCCACGGTCAGGCGGCGCACATTGCCAGTCTCCCGCACGATGTTCTGCACGGTACGGGTGATCTCGTAATTGACGGTTTCCTCGGTCCGCGAATCGCGGCTGCTGGCACCGCCGCCGGGCTGGCCCTGCTGCGCTTCCGGCAGGTTGGTCTGTACCGTGACCGCCTGGTTGGCGCCGCTCTCGGTGCTCTCCCGGCTTTCATCCACATTCTGTGTGGAGCGCACGACCTGGCCGTTCGGATCATATTCCTCGCGGTTGGTGACGATGCGGTCGAAATCGAGGTCGGCATGCACCTCGGCGCGCACCTTGCCATAGCCGACTGAGCGCTCCAGCAGCATTTCGATGGCGCGCGCCGTGCGGCTTTCGTAGGCGATGCGGCGTTCCTCGGCAGTGGCCGCCAGATGGTTCGGGTCGTTCGGGTCATCAACGCCGCGCGCCAGCAGGCTGCCCTTGTCATCGATGATCGACACCTTGGTCGGGGTCAGCCCCGGCACCGCCGCGCCGACCAGATACTGGATCGCCTTGATCTGCTCGCGATCGAGGCGCTGCGCGCCCTGCATGCGCAGCGCGATGGAGGCGCTGGGCTCCATGCGTTCGCGGCTGAACAGCTCGCGGCGCGGCATCACCAGATGGACGCGCGCCGAGCGCACGCCACGGATCGAGCCGATGGTGCGGGCCAACTCGCCTTCCAGCGCGCGCAGCTGGTTGATGTTCAGGACGAAATTGGTGGTGCCGAAACCGTCGGACTTGTCGAAGATCTCATAGCCCATCGAGCCTTCGGTCGGCAGGCCCTGCTGGGCCAGCGCCATGCGCAGATTGTTGATCTGGTCGCCCGGCACGTAAATCTCGCTGCCGTTCTGGCCGCGCAGTTCGAACTGCGCGCCGCTCTGCGACAGGTAGTTCACCACCTCGCGGGAATCTCCCGGTTCCAGCCCGGAATAGAGCAACTGCATGCTGGGCGAGGCCAGGCGGCTGGTCAGGAAGAACAGGAAGGCGATAAGGGCAACCGCGACGCCGCCGAGAACGGCGAGGCGCACAGCACCGAGATTACGGAAGAATTGCATAATTGGGTTCACGGTTCGCCCTTCCTCGCCGCTATGGCCCCTTGTCTGTTCCCCATATCGGGGGGAGCCTGATCGTCTCTGACCCTGCCATCGCCGGGATGACCCGGCTTCAGTTCTGGCTTTGCTTTCCCGGTCCCGCTTTCCTGACCGCCGCGCCCGCTCTCGTGGCTCTTGAGGGGCGCTCGGTCGCGTTATCCAGCCGCGATATCGGTGATCCAGACGGCTGCAGATCCGGTACTCAGCAAATTACCTAAAATTTTAATTATAATGAAGTGATTTGCGTGCCCCACGAACCAGCTTTTGCTGATTTTACTCCAACTGTTGCAACTAGGCAACTTTTGCCTAGAGCAGATATAACAGATGAATCAGTGAAAGAACAATCCTTTATGGGGTGTTTCTTGAATATTGCATGAATTTGAAGCCGTATCGATTCCAGCGATGAAGGGGCGGTAACCGCCGCGTGACCATCTGATGCGCGCCGGAGAGGGGCCGCTGTCTCTGGTCTTCACCGGCGGCTTGGGCCATATTTCGGCAGGTCACGGTCAAAGACCGCACAAAAGAGCGAGGGAGTGACGGGCATGGCGGGCAAGGCGACGCAACTGGCGCTGGTTTCCGGTGACAAGAAGGACGCGCCGGCAGACAAGCTTGCCTATCTGAAGGCGTTGGAGCGCCGCGTGCTGTGGCTCTCGCACTGGATGATCCATAACGCCAACCATGTCCGCCCGTCGCGCGACGGGCTGAAGGTCGGCGGTCATCAGGCCTCCTCCGCCTCGGTGGCAACGCTGATGACGGCGCTGTATTTCGATATTCTGCGGCCTGAGGACCGGGTGGCGGTGAAGCCGCATGCCAGCCCGATCTTCCACGCCATCCAGTATCTGATGGGCCGGCAGGATCGTGATGCGCTGGAGAATTTCCGGGCGCTGGGCGGCGCGCAATCCTACCCGTCGCGCACCAAGGACAAGGATGAGGTGGATTTCTCCACCGGATCGGTCGGCCTTGGCGTGGCGATGACGCTGTTCGGCTCGATCACTCAGGATTATGTGCGCCAGCATTTCCCGGAGCGGGAGAAGGCTGCCAAGCCGGGCCGGATGATCGCCGTGATGGGCGATGCCGAGCTCGACGAGGGCAATATCTACGAGGCGCTGCTGGAAGGCTGGAAGTACGACATCCGCAACACCTGGTGGGTAATCGACTATAACCGCCAGAGCCTGGACGGCGTGGTGAACGACCAGCTGTTCCAGAAGATCAAGGGCTTCTTCGCCGCGGTCGGCTGGAAGGTCGTGATGATCAAGTACGGCAAGCTGCTGGAGGAGGCGTTCAAGAAACCCGGCGGCGAGGCCCTGCGCAACTGGATCGACGATTGCCCGAACGATCTGTATTCGGCGCTGGTCTTCAAGGGCCAGAATGGCGACCCCAGCGGCTGGCGCAAGCATGTGCTGGCCGATCTGGCGGGCCATAACGGCATCCCGCAATTGCTGGCCGAATATGATGATGAAGGCTTGCACAGGCTGATGACCAATCTGGGCGGCAATGACATGGAAGCCGTGCTGGAAGGCTTCGCCCAGGCCGAGGATGACACGCCGCACTGCTTCATCGCCTACACGATCAAGGGCGCGCAGACCCCGCAGGCCGGCCACAAGGACAATCATGCCGGGCTGATGAGCGTGGAGCAGATGGCCAGCTTCAAGAGCCAGATGGGTATCGCCGATGGCGCCGAATGGGAGGCGCTGGACGACCGCGACCTGCCGGTGGCCAAGCTGCGCGACTTCATCGCCAAGGCGCCGTTCAACCAGCCGGGCAGCCGGGTGAAGGAGAGTGCGCGGGTCGCCGTGCCGGACGACTTCCCCACCGTGAAGGCTGACAGGATTTCCACCCAGGCCGCCTTCGGCCATATCCTGAACGCCCTCGGTAAGGGGCGCAGCGACCTGGCAGGGCGGATCGTCTCGACCTCGCCGGACGTCACCGTCTCCACCAACCTCGGCGCCTGGGTGAACCAGCGCGGCATCTTCAGCCGCCGGGCGCGCGACGACATCTTCCGCGCGGAAAAGGTGGTCTCGGCGCAGAAATGGGCGCGCTCGCTGACCGGCCAGCATATCGAGCTGGGCATCGCCGAGAACAATCTGTTCATCATGCTGGCCGCACTTGGCCTTGCCGGGCCGCTGTTCGGCGAGAAGCTGCTGCCGGTCGGCACGCTGTATGACCCGTTCATCGCGCGCGGCCTCGATGCGCTGAACTATGCCTGCTACCAGGATGCGCGCTTCATGCTCGTCTCCACCCCGTCGGGCATCACCCTGGCGCCGGAGGGCGGGGCGCACCAGTCGATCTCCACGCCGCTGATCGGCATGGGCCAGCCGGGCCTGACCTATTTCGAGCCGGCCTATGCCGACGAGCTGGCGGCGGTGATGCGCTGGGGCTTCGGCCATATGCAGGCGGCGGATGGCGGCTCGCTCTATCTGCGGCTCTCGACCCGAGGGCTGGAGCAGCCGCAGCGCAGCCTCGATGCGGATTTCGCAGCACAGGTGGTGGCCGGCGCCTACTGGCTGGTCGAACCGTCGCCGGACTCGGAGGTGGCCCTGGTCTATTGCGGCGCGGTGGCGCCGGAAATCATGGAGGCGCACTCTGCGCTGGCCGAGGACATGCCGGGCCTCGGCGTGCTGGCCGTCACCTCGCCGGACCGGCTCTACAGCGACTGGAACCGGCAGACTGAGGCGCGCCGCAAGGGCCAGAAGGTACAGCCGACGCATCTCGACAGGCTGCTGGCACAGGCGCCGGCGGCAGCGCTGGTCACGGCGCATGACAGTCATCCGGCGGCGCTGTCCTGGATTGGCGCGGCGGCAGGGCGTCCTGTGCATGCGCTTGGCGTTACCAAGTTCGGCCAGTCCGCCGATCTGCCCGATCTCTACCGCGTGCACGGGCTGGATGCGGAGGCGCTTATCGATGCGGTGGCGACGGCCTGCCTGGGTCGTATCGGGGGGCGTCTCGGGGGAAGTCTCTAAGCAAAGGGTTGCATGCTCTATCGAACGCTGCCCTTGGCATTCAGCAGCCGGAATGCTACCCATAACCTGTAACTGATCCTTACAAATAAGTCAGAACAAGGGAGCTGCCTGCCATGCTTGTCGGTGTGCCGAAAGAGGTGAAAATCCACGAATACCGGGTCGGGCTGGTGCCGGCCTCGGTGCGCGAACTGGTCGAGCATGGCCATCAGGTGATGGTCGAGACCATGGCCGGGCACGGCATCGGCTTCGACGATGCGGATTACGAGGCGGCGGGCGCCAGCATCGCCGGCAGTGCTGCGGACATCTTCGCCAAGGCCGACATGATCGTGAAGGTGAAGGAGCCGCAGCCCGCCGAATACAAGATGCTGCGTGAGGGGCAGGTGCTGTTCACCTACCTGCATCTGGCGCCCGATCCCGAGCAGACAAAAGGGCTGATGGAGTCCGGCTGCATCGCCATCGCCTATGAGACGGTGACCAACCAGCGCGGCGGCCTGCCGCTGCTGTCGCCGATGAGCGAGGTTGCCGGGCGCATGTCGATCCAGGTCGGCGCACACTGCCTGGAGAAGGAGCGTGGCGGTGCGGGCGTGTTGCTGGGCGGCGTGCCGGGCGTGCCGGCGGCCAAGGTGACCGTGCTGGGCGGCGGTGTTGCCGGCACCAATGCGGCGCGCATGGCAATGGGCATGGAGGCGCATGTCGTGGTCATCGACAAGAGCCTCGACCGGCTCTACCAGCTTGACGAGCGCTTCGGCTCCGAACTGCACACCATCTTCGCCACCCGCGACGCCATCGAGCAGCATGTGCTGTCCAGCGACCTTGTCATCGGCGCGGCGCTGGTGCCGGGGGCGGCGGCGCCCAAGCTGGTGACCGCCGACATGGTGAAGCGGATGAAGCGCGGCTCCGTGCTGGTGGACATCTCCATCGACCAGGGCGGCTGCTTCGAGACCTCGCGCCCGACCAGCCATGCCGAGCCGACCTATGTTGTGGATGAGGTGGTGCATTACTGCGTCACCAACATGCCGGGTGCCGTTGCCCGCACCTCCACCGTGGCGCTGAACAACGCGACCCTGCCCTTCGCGCTGGCGCTGGCCGACAAGGGCTACCGCAAGGCGCTGGCGGACGACGTCCATCTGCGCAACGGCCTGAACATCCATACGGGGCGGGTCACCTACAAGGCCGTCGCCGACGCGCTGAAGCTGCCCTACACCCCGGCCGAGGACGCGCTGGCGCTTTAGCAGCCTGAGAATTGAGCCCTGAGAATTGAGCAGAGTACCAAATTCTGGTACTCTGCTGTCAATCAGGAGGCTACTGCCATGTCCCGCAATACATCGGTATCTCTCGGGCCGCATTTCGCGGCTTTCGTTGACCGCCAGGTCGATGAAGGCCGGTACGGTTCCGCAAGCGATGTCATTCGCGCCGGCCTGCGCTTGCTGGAAGAGCGCGAGGCCGGCCTTGCCGCACTTCGGGCCGCCCTCATGGAGGGGGAGGAAAGCGGTGTTGCCGCGCCGCTGGATATCGAGGCGTTTCTCGCCGACCGGCGGCAGGACCGATAGGCCGGTATGGCTTATGTCCTGACGCCGAGGGCGCGGCGGGATCTGGCGGATATCTGGCGGTTCACGAACGGACGATGGGGCGAGGCACAGGCCGACGCCTATGTCCGGCAGATTGCCGAGTGTTGCCAGCGCCTCTCAGAAGGGGCGCTGATCGGCAGCGACGTCTCTGCGATCCGGCCCGGCTACTGGAAACTTCGGGTCGGTTCGCATGTGCTGTTCTACACAAAACCTGCGGAACAGCGTTTAGAACTCGTCCGCATCTTGCATCAGCGGATGGACATCACCGCCCATCTTTAGCGCACCCCGGCTCTAACGCAGGAATCGGCCGAGATGGGTCTGGACGTTGCGGGTCAGCGTGGCGTCTAGATCGCGCAGGGTGGTCTCGGTCAGCTCGTACCAGGCGCGTTCGCGGTCGTTCAGCGTGATGTCCTCCGGCACGGTGCGGCTGCGCTGGACGCGCGCCTCCGCCATGCCGATCCGCGATCCGCGGTTGTCGAGGATTTCCAGCACCGCTTCAGCGGTCGCCGTGTAGCGCTCCGCCTGCTCGTTGGTGAAGGTGCCGCGCAGGCCGGTGGTGGTGCGCAGCTTCTCCTCGACGATGCTGGCTTCCTTCACGCGCAGCACCGCCCGGTTGAACTGAGTGCCGGAGGCCGTCAGCCGGTCGCTCGCCCAGCGTTCCATCGTGCGACCGGGATTGACCGGCACCAGATGCTCCACATGCGGGCGCGACAGCGGCTCGCGATATTCGTTCACCACCTCGATGGAGCCGACATCCAGCCCGATCTTCTGCCCGCCCTGGAAGGTGATGTCGGCATAGCGCGGCGCCGGGTCGGGCGTGGCGCAGGCGGCCAGCACCAGGGCCAGGAAGCCCATGGAGGAGAAGGCAAGGGAGCGTGACAGGGTGGGGCGGAACATGGCGGATTCCTCAGAGATTCGCGGGCATCTGCGCGGCATCGGGCGTGGTTGCGGGGAACCTCTCCGGCGCGCGTTGGGCCAACAATGGGGTGGCGGCCCTGTTCTGGCAAGATGCGCCGTGAGGCACGCTAGTGCCGGGTCGCGTCTGCCAGAGCATCCAGATCGGAATCGTCGTACCGGTACGCGCGATTGCAGAACTGACAGGTAACGACCACGGCGCCGTCCGGTTCCTTCATATCGTCCAGCTCGGCACGCGGCTGGGCGCTGAGCACGGCATCGACCCGCTCGCGCGAACAGCGGCAGCGGTCAGTCACGGCATGCGGCTCGAATACCCGCACGCCATCCTCGTGGAACAGCCGGAACAGCAACTCATGCGGCGACAGCTCCGGGGCCAGCAACTCCTCGTTCCGGGCGGAACTGGTCAGGATGACGATGCGGCGCCAGCCATCCTCCGCCTCATCCTCGGTCAGCGACTGCCAGATGCGGTCGGCCTCACTGGCGCTGCCGCCCTCGGCCGGCATGCGCTGTACCATCAGCCCGGCCGCGCGCCATACGCTGCCGCCACCGGGCAGGGCGACGCGCTCGCAGGCGGTTTTCAGGCAGGTCTCGATCTGCTCGGAATCGCGGAAATAGGTATGGGCGCAATCGGCTAGCGTGGCGCCCGTCAGTTCGACGATGCCCTGATAGCGGTCGGTATGCGCGCCCTGATCGACCGTGAAGGCGAGGTAGCCCGCCCCCAGCAAACCCGGTACCGATCGTTCGATGCCGGCGCCGCTTTGTGCGCGTGCCGCTGCCGCCGAGGCGAATCGCTCGGCGTCGAACTGCGCATAGCCACGAAGATGCCCATCCGAGGTGACGTCGGCCACCAGCAGGCTGATCGGCCCGTCGCTCTGGATCTGCAGGGTGAAGACGCCGTCATATTTCAGCGCGCCGGCCAGCAGCACCGCCAGCGCCAGCGCCTCGCCCAGCATGCGGGCGACCGGCTCGGGGTAGTCGTGCCGCTGCAGCACGGCATCGACTTCACCGCCCAGCCGCGCCATGCGACCGCGCAGGCCCAGCGATTCGATCTGGAACGGCAGCAGCATGTCGTCGGTGACGCCGCGCAGGCCGCCGCCGGCATATGCCGTCACGTCAGGCACCAGCGCAGGATGCCCTTCTGGCCGTGCAACCGGTTTTCCGCCTCATCCCAGACCACGGATTGCGGCCCGTCGATGACCTCCGCCGAGACCTCCTCGCCGCGATGGGCGGGCAGGCAGTGCATGAAGATGGCCTCCGGCTTGGCGTGGCGCATCAACTCCGCATTCACCTGGTAGGGCTTCAGCATATTGTGCCGGCTGCCCGCATCCGCGTCGCCCATCGACACCCAGGTATCGGTGACCACGCAATCCGCCCCCGCGACCGCCTTCTCGGCATCGTGGGTAACGGTGATTCGTGCACCCTGCGCGCGGGCCCACTCGATCAGGCCGGCGTCTGGGGTCAGCATTTCCGGGCAGGCGATGCGCAGCTCGAAATCGAATCGTGCGGCGGCATGAATCCAGGAGGCGGCGACATTGTTGCCGTCGCCGCTCCAGGCCACGACCTTGCCCTTGATCGGCCCGCGATGCTCCTCGAAGGTCATCACATCGGCCATGATCTGGCAGGGGTGGCTGCGGTCGGTCAGCCCGTTGATGACCGGCACGCTGGCATTATCCGCCAGCTCCTGCAGGATCGCCGGGCTGAAAGTGCGGATCATGATCGCATCGACATAGCGCGACAGCACGCGCGCCGTATCGGCCATGGTCTCGCCACGCGAGGACTGGATGTCTGCGGTGTTCAGCAGGACGACATCGCCGCCCAGCTGCTTCATGCCGACCTCGAAGGACACGCGGGTCCGGGTCGATGGCTTCTCGAAGATCATCGCCAGCGTCTTGCCGGCCAGCGGCTTGTCGGCTTCCTCGCCGGCCTTCAGCGCTTCTTTCATGGCACGGCCGCTGTCCAGGATCTGCCGCAGGGTGCCAGTGTCGATCAGGTCTAGGTCGAGAAAGTGCTTTGGTTGGGTCAACAGCTTGTTCATCGTCCGGTCCTCAGCCCGCCAGCTTGCGGGCGGCCTTTTCCATCATCTCCATCGCCTCGCCGACCTCGGTATCGCCGATGGTCAGCGGCGGCAGCAGGCGCAGCACATTGTCGGCGGCGCCGACGGTCAGCATGCCTTGCTCGCGGAAGGCGGTCTGTACGTCGCCGTTCGGCATCACGCATTTCAGCCCAAGCATCAGGCCGGCGCCGCGCACCTCCGCGAAGACGGTGGGGTGGCTGGCGACCAGCCCTTCCAGGCGGGTCCAGAAATCGCGGCCGACGCGCTCCACCTGGGCCAGGAAGGCCGGGTCGTTCACCACATCCATGACCGCATTGCCGACCGCCATCGCCAGCGGATTGCCGCCGAAGGTGGAGCCGTGCGTGCCATAGGTCATGCCCTTGGCCGCCTTCTCGTTGGCAAGGCAGGCGCCCATCGGGAAGCCGCCGCCGATGCCCTTGGCGACACCCATGATGTCTGGGGCGACACCGGCCCATTCATGGGCGAACAGCTTGCCGGTCCGGCCGACGCCGCACTGTACCTCGTCGAAGATCAGCAGCAGGCCGTATTCGTCGGCCACGGCGCGCAGCTGGCGCAGATAATCCAGCGCCGCCGGGCGGATGCCGCCTTCGCCCTGCACCGGCTCCACGATGATGGCGCCGGTCTCCGGGGTGATGGCGTTGCGCAGCTCGTTCATGTTGCCGAACGGCACATGGTCGAAACCGCCAGCGACCGGGCCGAAGCCGTCCAGATACTTCTTGTTCCCGGCGGCGGCCAGCGTCGTCAGGGTGCGGCCGTGGAAGGCTCCCTCGACGGCGATGATGCGCACGCGCTCCGGCTGGCCATTGGCGGAATGGTATTTGCGCGCGACCTTGATCGCGCACTCCATCGCCTCGGCGCCGGAATTGCCGAAGAACACGGTGTCGGCGAAGGTCGAATCCACCAGCCGCTGGGCGAGCTTCTCCTGCTCCGGCACGCGGTACAGGTTGGAGACATGCCACAGCTTCTCGGCCTGCGCCTGCAGCGCCTTCACCAGATGCGGGTGACAGTGGCCCAGCGAGTTGACGGCAATGCCGGCGGCAAAGTCGAGATATCGTCGGCCATCCGTCGCGTACAGATACGCCCCCTTGCCATGCGTAAAGCTGAGGTCAAGCCGGTTGTATGTGGGCATGACGGCAGGAAGCATCGATTTATCCCTTCCCATCGGTAAAAGGGTTGCAGCGCGACGGAATTTCGCGAAAGGGCGCGAGTATCCGCGCCCGCCCCGCCCATGTCAATTACAGTTGCGTTGCTTTATTAGGTAGCGCTCAAGCTTTCAGCTTGTAGCCGCTTTTCAGCATCGCGTAGCTGATCGCCAGCAGCACGAGGTTGCAGCCCGTCATGACCGCAATGCCGACCAGCGGCGGGGCGTCGGCATGGTCGATGAAGCCATAGCGGAAGCCGTCGATCATGAAGAAGAACGGGTTCACATGGGCCAGCTCGTACCAGATGCCGGGCAGCCGCTCGGTCGAATAGAAGGTGCCGGACAGGAAGGTCAGCGGCACGATCACGAAGTTGGTGACGGCGGCGATATGGTCGAACTTGTCCGCCCAGATGCCGCCGATGATGCCCAGCAGCGACAGCAGCAGGGCGGCGGACAGCGCATGGAACAG
This sequence comes from Oceanibaculum indicum P24, assembly GCF_000299935.1. Classification (NCBI taxonomy): domain Bacteria; kingdom Pseudomonadati; phylum Pseudomonadota; class Alphaproteobacteria; order Rhodospirillales; family Oceanibaculaceae; genus Oceanibaculum; species Oceanibaculum indicum. The sequence goes on from NZ_AMRL01000025.1 coordinate 31,284, forward strand.
CACATAGGCCGGATGCGCGACACTCACCGGTACGAACAGCCACATCGCCAGCAGGGTCGAGCAGCCCACGGCCAGCCCGCGCGTCACACCGCCCAGCGCATAGCCGGCGGTCAGTTCTGCCGGCCCCAGCGGCGGCATTAGCGTATCGACGATGTTGCCCTGCACCTTGGCGACGACGAGGGAGGAGCTGGTGTTGGCAAAGGCATTCTGGGCAATCGCCATCATGATCAGGCCCGGCGCCAGGAATTCGGAGTAGGGGACGCCGCCGATGACCATGTCGCCCCGGCCCAGCGCCAGGGTGAAGACCAGCAGGAACAGTAGCGAGGTCACCATCGGCGCCGCCACCGTTTGCACGAACACCTTCAGGAAGCGCCGCACCTCCTTCTGGTACAGCGTCCACAGGCCGAGCCAGTTGACGCGGCCGATGGCCCTCGGGGCAACTCCCTTGGGTGCGCTGCTGGGGGTGATTTGGTGCGGAGCAGGATGCGGCATGCTGGCTCTCGGTTGCGGGTCCGACAGAGACGGAGGCGCAGAAATAGTCCTTCCGGCCGTGCGGGACAACCCGTCCTGCCGTCGCCATCTGGCCGGAGCAGAAGGAAGATGGCAGCATGGCGGCATGACCGACAGCGCCCCCAAGCCGAACAGGCCGGCCCGGAAAATTCCCCGCAAGCCCAGCCCTGCCTCGCTGGAGCGTGCCGCCCTGCATTATCTGGAGCGCTTCGCGAGCTCGGCGGAAAATCTGCGCCGGGTGCTGCTGCGCAAGGTGGAGCGGGCGGCCCGTCATCATGAGGATATCGACCGCGAGGCGGCGGCGGGCTGGATCGACGATCTGATCGCCCGCTATCGCCGCGCCGGCCTGCTGGATGACAAGGCCTATGCCGAGGCGCGCACCACCAGCCTGCACCGGCGAGGCGCATCGGCGCGCAAGATCAGGCTGAGCCTGGCCCAGAAGGGGGTGGCGGCGGACACCGTTGATGCAGCGCTGGAGGAGCTGGACGAACGGGTGGAAGGCGATGCGGAGATGCAGGCCGCCATCGCCCTCGTGCGGAGACGGCGGCTTGGTGTCTATCGTGCAGCCAGCGTGCGTGCAGACTACCGTGACCGCGACCTTGCCGCCCTGGCCCGGGCAGGATTTTCCTACGACATCGCGCGCCGGGTCATCGAGGCGGAGGATGAGGGCGCCCTCATGGCCCTGGCAGAGGCGGAATGAGCACCCCCGTCTGCGCGAGGCTGTGGTTTTTGCGGTAAATGCAGGAATCCTCTGGCCATCCGGTCTGGTTTGCGCGAACAATATTAGGAAGCCGCGTGCAGGCGCCTGACTATGGCGAATATAGCCTTTTCAGGTGGCTTGCTTCTTGCTTGGTGGTCATGCGGCCGGTGCGGCCCGATCCGAGGGTCAGCCGGCTGACGGTTGTTGGATGCCCATGAGGCTGTGTTTTGATGGTCGGATGCTTTAGGCGCGTGAAGATGATGGCGGTCGTTTCGACCGTGCTTCTGCTGACCAATTCCTGCGCCGGGCCGGCGCATATGGCGGAGCCGCCGCGCGATTTCCTGGCCCGCGACGCCGCGCGCGTCTTTACCGCCGGCTACGACAATATCGGCGAATATTATCTGGAGCCGGTCGATCTCGGCAGCCTGGCCGTGCATGGCATGCAGGGCCTGACCCAGCTCGACCCCAGCTTTGCCGTCACACCGCTGAACGACCGGTTGCAGCTGACTGTCGGGCGGGCGGTGATCGGCGAATTCCCGGTGCCGCCGGAAAATGATTCTGTGCGCTGGGGGATGCTGACCGCCGCCGTTATCCTGGCCGGCCGCTCATCCTCTCCGGAACTGGCTAAGGTGGAACCGGAGCGGCTCTACCGCACGGTGTTCGAGGCCAGCCTGAAGGACCTCGACCGGTTCTCGCGCTATGCCGACTACACGACCGCGCTCGATAACCGGGCCCAGCGCGAAGGCTTCGGCGGTATCGGTATCTCGCTGCTGCCGGACGACAGCCAGATCACCATCGCCAATGTGATGAAGGACACCCCGGCCGACCAGGCAGGGCTGCGGGCCGGCGACCGGATCACCAGGATCGATGGCCTGCCGACCGAGGGCATGAGTGTGCATGACGTGGTCCGGCACCTGCGCGGCGGCATTCACAGCCCGGTCGATCTGGGGCTGGCGCGGCCGCGCGGCCATGGCGCCGATGCCACGGTCGATACGCTGCATGTCACGCTGCGCCGTGCCCGTATCGTGCCGACCACGGTCAGCCTAGAGCGGGTCGATGATATTGCGATCATCAAGCTGCACGGTTTCAACCAGGATACCGCGTCGAGCCTGAGCCGCGAGATGGCGGAGGCCTGGCGTTCCGCCGGGGCAAATCTGTCCGGCGTGATCCTCGACCTGCGCGGCAATCCGGGCGGTCTGCTCGATCAGGCGGTGTCAGTGGCCGACCTGTTTATCTCCAATGGCCAGATCGTCTCGACCCGCGGCCGGCATCCGCACAGCCTGCAGCGCTATGACGCGCGCAGCGACGACATTGCGCAGGGGCTGCCGCTGGTGGTGCTGATCAACGGGGCCTCCGCCTCCGCCTCGGAAGTGGTGGCCGCCGCCCTGCAGGATAGTGGGCGGGCGGTGCTCATCGGCTCGCGCTCCTTCGGCAAGGGCTCGGTGCAGACCGTTGTCCGCCTGCCTAATGATGGCGAGATGATGCTGACCTGGGCCAAACTCTTCGCGCCGTCCGGCTATGCCTTGTCTGATTATGGCGTGCTGCCGTCGGTCTGCACCGCCAGCTATACCGACGATCCGGCGCAGGTGATCAGCGACCTCCGACGCGGTGCGGTGCGCCCGGCCAATCTGCTGGTTGCGCGCCGGGTGGTCTCGGAACTGGATTCCCGGCGCCAGCAGGAATTGCGCGAGGCCTGCCCCTCGAAGCCGGCGCATAACGAGAAGATCGACATGGATGTCGCCCGGCTGCTGCTGCGCGATGGCGAACTGCTGGGCCGCATGCGCGACATGTCGGTCATGGCGGTGGCGCTGAAGGCGGATTGAGCCGCGCTATCACGCTGTATAAGGCTTGACAGGAAGTTTCCGGCCTGTATGTTCTCGGCCTCTCACGCAACCCAAGCGAAATGGGATCTGCCGTCATGGCGAAGTCGAACACTCTGCTCATCAAGCTCGTCAGCAGCGCCGACACGGGCTTCTTCTACGTTGCGAAGAAGAATCCGCGCACCATGACGGGTAAGCTGGAACTGAAGAAGTACGATCCGAAGGTGCGCAAGCACGTCGTGTTCCGCGAATCGAAGATCAAGTAAGCGCGTCCATCCGCGCTTTCGATGAAAGGCCGCCTTCCGGGCGGCCTTTTTCGTTTTCTGGGTCGTTTCTGGGTACTTACACGCCCTTGCGGTGGCGCCGCGGCTTCTCATCGGACGGCACCTCGCCCCAGCGGCGGACAGCGCCGACCTCCAGACCGAACAGGTCGAGCACGCGGCCGACGCTGTGATCGACCATGGCCCCGATGTTCTCCGGCCTGGCATAGAAGGCCGGGACCGGCGGCGCGATGATCCCGCCCATCTCGGTCACGGTCAGCATGTTGCGCAGGTGCACGGCGGTCAGCGGCGTTTCGCGCACCATCAGCACCAGCCGGCGGCGTTCCTTCAGCACCACATCGGCGGCGCGGGTCAAAAGGCCCGAGGTGACGCCGCTGGCGATCTCCGCCAGCGTCTTTACCGAGCAGGGGGCGACCACCATGCCCAGCGTGCGGAAGGAGCCGCTGGAAATCGCCGCGCCGATATCCTCCTGCGGGTGCCAGTAATTGGCCAGCGCCTGGACGTCGCGCAGCTTCCAGTCGGTCTCGTGCGCCAGTGTGATCTCCGCTGACCGGGACATCACCAGATGCGTCTCGACCGGATGGTCGCGCAGCAGATGCAGCAGCCGGATGCCGTAGAGGACACCGGATGCGCCCGAAATACCGACGATGAGGCGCTGCTTTTCGAGAGGCTTTTCCAAGGAGCTTTCCATGGTCATCACCTAGCGCGGAACCGTGCCCGGGTCCAGCCTGCCGAATAGGGCGGAAAGCCCGATTGTGACGCTTGCACAGGAGGCGTACCATACCCACGTCGAGTTTGTAGAGTTCCTGCGAACCAAGGAGGTTGGATATGGCAACAGCCGATAGCCGGATCGACGCCCTGAAGGTCAAGCATCAGCAGATCGACAACACGCTCCAATCCGAAGCCAGCCGACCGTTTCCCGACGACAATGCCATCGCCTCGCTGAAGAAAGAAAAGCTGAGGCTCAAGGACGAAATCACCCGACTGACGCGCCATTAGCGCAGAGCCTGGCCCCTGAAGGGGCCGAACGCTCCTTCAGGGATGCCGACCCGATATCGGAATACGCGATTTCGCGCATAACGGACTTGCGGGAATGCCGCCAAAACAGTACCGGTAGCGCGTAATCCCGTCGCGTTCGGCTGGACTCTGCCGGACAGTCCGTTAATGTCTCGCCCGACGCTACGCAAAGGATCGCGGAAGCGGTATTCTATGCCGTCATCCGCCCCGATCCGCAGCCATGGAGAATCGCGACCGTGACAGGCACCGACACGCTGAAAACCCGCCGTACCCTGGTGGTTGATGGCGACGAGTACGAATATTACAGCATCGAAGCGGCCCAGAAGGCCGGGCTGGGCGATGTTTCCCGCCTGCCGATGTCGCTGAAGGTTCTGCTGGAGAACCTGCTGCGCTACGAGGATGGCCGTACCGTCACGGTCGATGACGTGATGGCCATGGGCGCCTGGCTGAAGGAGCGGAAGTCCACGCGCGAGATCGCCTACCGCCCGGCCCGCGTGCTGATGCAGGACTTCACCGGCGTGCCGGCAGTGGTCGATCTGGCCGCGATGCGCGACGCCGTTGCCGCGATGGGCGGCGATCCGCGCACCATCAACCCGCTCTCGCCGGTCGATCTGGTCATCGACCATTCGGTGATGGTGGATAATTTCGGCACGATGACCTCCTTCGAGGAGAACGTCGATCACGAGTTCCAGCGCAATGGCGAGCGCTATGCCTTCCTGCGCTGGGGCCAGAAGGCGTTCGACAATTTCCGCGTGGTGCCGCCGGGCACCGGCATCTGCCATCAGGTGAACCTGGAATATCTCTCGCAGGTCGTGTGGACCGGCAAGGACGGCAACCGCACCGTCGCCTATCCCGACACGCTGGTCGGCACCGACAGCCACACCACCATGGTGAATGGCCTGGCCGTGCTGGGCTGGGGCGTGGGCGGCATCGAGGCCGAGGCGGCCATGCTGGGCCAGCCGGTGTCCATGCTGATCCCGGAAGTCGTCGGCTTCAAGCTGACCGGCAAGCTGCGCGAGGGCATGACCGCGACCGACCTGGTGCTGACCATCACCCAGATGCTGCGTGCCCGGGGCGTGGTCGGCAAGTTCGTGGAGTTCTATGGTCCGGGCCTCGACAATCTGTCGCTGGCCGACCGTGCCACCATCGCCAACATGGCGCCGGAATATGGCGCCACCTGCGGCTTCTTCCCGATCGACAAGGAAGCGCTGCGCTACCTTGCCTTCACCGGCCGCGACGACAAGCGCGTGAAGCTGGTCGAGGCCTATGCCAAGGCGCAGGGTATGTGGCGCGACGAGAAGTCGCCCGATCCGGTCTTCACCGATTCGATGGAGCTGGATCTGGACACGGTGCAGCCCTCGCTGGCCGGCCCGAAGCGCCCGCAGGACCGCGTGCTGCTGTCCGACGCGGCGGCTTCCTTCGGCAAGGCGATGGCGGAAATCGGCGCCAGCGGCAAGCAGGTGCCGGTGAAGGGTGCCGACTACAAGCTGGAGGATGGCCGCGTGGTCATCGCCGCAATCACCAGCTGCACCAACACCTCGAACCCGTCGGTGCTGATCGCCGCCGGCCTCGTCGCCCAGAAGGCGCTTGCGAAGGGCCTGAAGGCGAAGCCGTGGGTGAAGACCTCGCTGGCGCCGGGCTCCCAGGTGGTGACCGACTATCTGGAGGCCGCTGGCCTGCAGAAGTCGCTGGACCAGGTGGGCTTCAACCTGGTCGGCTATGGCTGCACCACCTGTATCGGCAATTCCGGCCCCCTGCCGGAGCCGATTGCGAATGCCGTGGATGAGGGCGACCTGCTGGTCTGCTCCGTCCTGTCCGGCAACCGTAACTTCGAGGGCCGCGTGCACCCGCAGGTGAAGGCAAACTACCTCGCCTCGCCGCCGCTGGTCGTCGCTTACGCGCTGGCCGGCACGATGAAGCTGGACCTGACCACGGAGCCGCTGGGCACCGGGTCGGATGGCAAGCCGGTGTACCTGAAGGACATCTGGCCGTCGAACAAGGAAATCCAGGACGCGATGGAGAAGTCGCTGACCGCCGAGATGTTCAAGCGGCGCTATGCGAACGTCTTCCAGGGTCCCGAACAGTGGCAGGCCATCGATACGCCGGAAAGCCTGACCTACAGCTGGGATGACCGCTCCACCTATGTGAAGAACCCGCCCTACTTCAAGGGCATGTCGAAGACTGTGGAAGGCGGTTTCTCCAACGTCTCCGGCGCCCGCGTGCTGGCGCTGCTGGGCGATTCGATCACCACCGACCACATCTCGCCGGCGGGGTCGATCAAGAAGGACAGCCCGGGCGGCAGCTACCTCATGGAGCATGGCGTCCCGCCGGCGGAGTTCAACTCCTACGGCGCGCGGCGCGGCAATCACGAGGTGATGATGCGCGGCACCTTCGCCAATATCCGCCTGAAGAACGAGGCGGCCGGCAACACGCAGGGCGGTTTCGCCAAATATGTGCCCTCGGGCGAGGTCATGTCGATCTACGACGCCTCGATGAAGTACCAGGCCGAGGGCACGCCGCTGGTCGTGGTGGCCGGCAAGGAATACGGCACCGGCTCGTCGCGCGACTGGGCGGCGAAGGGTACCAACCTGCTGGGCATCAAGGCTGTGCTGGCGGAGAGCTTCGAGCGTATCCACCGCTCGAACCTGGTCGGCATGGGCGTGCTGCCGCTGCAGTTCAAGGATGGTGACACCCGCAAGACCCTGGGCCTGACCGGCGACGAGATCATCGACATTTCGGGCATCGGCACGGGCATCAGCCCGCGCATGGATGTGCCGGTGACGATCCGCTACGCCGATGGGCGCACGAAGCAGATCACCGCACTGTGCCGGATCGATACCGCCGACGAGGTCGAGTATTTCCGCAATGGCGGTATCCTGCACTATGTGCTGCGCAACATGGTGAAGGCGGCCTGATCGCTGTCTTTGCTTCATAAAAAATGCAGGAGGGCGCCGGCTTGCCGGCGCCCTTCGCTTTTTTGCTTGTAGTGGCGCCCCGGGATTTACACTTCTTTAAAGTAGCCAGGATTATTATCCGCCTGATCCGGCCCGGAAATGCCGAGCCGGAGGCGTGAAGTGCCGTTTTTTCTTTATGTAGTAGGGGGAATAGGCTAACCCTACCATTCATAGCGGCTGACGCATTTATCCACCACCCATTGGCGACGCCCGCATGCAACATCTCACTGTCGAGCACAGCACCATCTATCGCTACGCGCGTCCCGTGCGGTTCGGCGAGCACCGGCTGATGTTCCGCCCGCGGGACAGCCATGATATCCGGCTGATCTCGACCGGCATCAAGATCACGCCACCGGCGGAAATCCGCTGGCTGCACGATGTGTTCAACAATTCCATCGCGATTGCCTCCTTCTCCGACATGGCGGACACGCTGGAATTCGTGAGCACCATCACGCTGGAGCATTATGGCGGCGATTATCCGGACCTGACGCTGGCGCCCTATGCGCGGATTTTCCCCTTCACCTATTCGGGGGAGGAGATGGCGGATCTCGGCCGCACGCTGGAGCGGCATTACGAGGATCCGGAGCATGAAGTGCTGGAGTGGGCCCGCCAGTTCCTGAACCGGGAAGGCGAAACCCACACCTACGATATGCTGATCGCGATGAATTCGGCGATCAATGCGCGATTCTCCTACGCACGGCGCTACGATCTCGGCACCCAGCCGCCGCTGGAGACGCTGCGCAAGGGTAGCGGCAGCTGCCGGGACTTCGCGCTGCTGATGATGGAAGCGGTACGCAGCCTCGGCCTCGCTGCCCGGTTCGTCTCCGGCTATCTCTATGATCCGGTCCTGGATGGCGGCAGCGAGTCCATGGTCGGCGCCGGCGAGACGCATGCCTGGGTCCAGGTCTATCTGCCGGGTGCCGGCTGGGTGGAGTTCGACCCGACGAACGGGCTGATCGGCGGCGCCAACCTGATCCGCGTCGCGGTGGCGCGTGATCCGTCCCAGGCGGTTCCGCTGCAGGGCTCCTTCTTCGGTGCCGCCAGCGACTTCATCGATATGGAAGTGAAGGTGACGGTCACCGCCCGCCAGGCAGGGCAGGGGGCTTCCCCGACATCACGGCCGCTGGTGGCGACGCTCTAGAGGTTTCCTCAGTTCTGGGCGGCGGGCACGAAGGTGCGTTCCGCCGGGAAGCGGACGGTAACGGTGGTGCCGGTGCCCGGGGTGCTGTCCAGCACCATGCTGCCGCCATGCAGCTCAACCATGGACTTTGTCAACGGCAGGCCAAGGCCGGTGCCGTCATATTTGCGGTGCAGGCTGCTGTCGATCTGGGTGAAGGGCAGCATCGCCTTCTTCAGGTCGGCTTCGCTCATGCCGACGCCGGTATCGGCGACCTTCATGACAATCCCGCCCGCCTCAAGCTGAGCGGACAGCGTCACCGTGCCACCCGGCCCGGTGAACTTGATCGCATTGGACAGCAGGTTCAGCAAAATCTGCCGCAGCCGCTGACGGTCGCCCCGCAGGCCGGGCGTATCCGCCGGCAGCGACTGCTCAAGCGTCAGCTCGGCACCCTGCAGGCGCGGTTGCAGAAGTCGCGTGCAGGATGCGAACAGCTCCGACAAATCAACCACCTCGTCGATCATGTCGATCTTGCCGGCCTCGGCCTTGGACAGGTCGAGGATGTCGTTGATGATACGCAGCAGGTGATTGCCGCTGTCATTGATGTCGGTTGCATATTCCCGGTAGCGCGAATCGCCCAACGGCCCGAACAGCTCGTCGCGCAGGATTTCCGAGAAACCGATCACCGCGTTCAGCGGCGTGCGCAGCTCATGGCTCATATTGGCCAGGAACTCTGACTTGGCACGGCTGGCGGTCTCGGCGCGGTCCTTGGCCTCGTAGAGCTGGATCTCGGTCATCTTGCGGGCGGTGACATTGGTCAGCGCGCCGACCGTGCGATAGACACCCTCCGGCCCGCGCAGCCCGGCGCCGCGGTCATGTACCCAGCGGATGACGCCATCGTCGCCGTGAATCCGGTATTCGCAGGAGAAGCGCTGATTGACGCCCGCCAGATGCGCCTCCCAGGCATGGCGGTAGCGCGGCAGGTCTTCGTCATGCACGCGCTCCAGCCAGTGTGCCCGGGGGATCACCGCCTCGTCGCCGAGGATGCCCGCCACCTCCCGGAAGCGCGACGAGACAAACAGCACGTCGCCCTGGCTCTGCACCCATTCATAGACGCCCTCATTCGCTCCGGCGAGCAGCAGCGCGTGCCGCTCCTCGCTGCGCCGCAGGGCCTGCTCGGCCAGCTTGCGTTCGGTAATGTCGGTGGCGCCGCCGATCAGACGGATGACACGGCCGCTGTCCGGGTCGATGTCGGGTCGGGCATAGACACGCAGCCAGCGCATGACGCCGCTGGGGTCGATAATGCGGAATTCGTCGGTGGCGGGATGCCCTTCCATGATGCGCTGCCGGCGCTGGCGCAGCATGCCGATATCTTCCGGATGGGCGTGGTTGCCCCACCAGACGTCCGGTACCTTGTCGGCCAGGGGGATGAAATTCTCGCCGCCCAGCGAGCCTGCGTGCCATTCCAGATTGGCCGTACCGTCCGGGTCTATGCGATAGGAATAGACCAGGTCGGAGGTCAGCTCGGAGATCACGCGGTAGCGGTGTTCGCTGGCATCGCGCAGGGCCTCGTCGCGCTTGCGGCCGGTGATGTCGCGGCCAACCCCGCGATAGCCGGTGATTGTGCCCGCCTCATCGCGGATCGGCACGCCCGAGGCCTGGACCCAATAGCGCGCGCCATCCGACCCCAGGAAGGAATATTCCAGGTCCTGGAACGCCTCCCCGCGATCCATATGCGCCTGCACCTTCCCGACGAAGTCGGTGTCTGCGTCAATGGAGGCCAGCAGGTCGTGCCGGCTGTGTCCCAGCAGCGTTTCCTTCGACCAGTTGCGTTCGGCGAATGGTCCGGTCAGCCGGCGGAACTCCAGGAAGGTATAGGTCTGGGTCATGTCGGTTTCCCAGAACCAGTCCGCGCTGCACTGCGCGAAATCCTGGAAGCGCTCCTCGCTCAGCTTCAGGTTCTGCTCGATGCGGTAGCGTTCCGTGATGTCGGTATAGAGCGTCACGAAGCCGCCATCGGGTAGCGGCGTATCGCGGATTTCCAGCACCGTGCCGTTCGGCCGCCGGCGCACGAAGATTCGCGCCTTCGCCTCGCGTACGCTCGCCACCCGTTTGGCGACGATGGCGTCGATCTCGCCGCTGCCGTGCTCGCCGCGTTCGGCATTCAGGCGCACCAGCTTTTCGAACGGGTCGCCGATGGCGAACTGTTCCGGTGTCAGGTCCAGAAGCTCAAGGAACCGCTTGTTGAAGCTGGTCACCCGCATGTCGCCATCGATGATGGCGATGCCCTCCGCCATATGGTCGAAAGTGGCCCGCAGCATCGCGGCATTGCGGTCCGATACGGCCTGTGAGCGCGCGGTGTCGGTGACATCCGTGCAGACGCCGCGATAGCCGGTAAACCGGCCTTGCGCGTCGAAGCGCGGGTTGCCGTTGGCGCGGATGAAATGCCGTTCGCCCTTCGGGTCGATATACAGGAAATTGAAGTCGCGGAACGGCTCGTGGGCATTGGCCGTCGCCAGCTGGCGCTGCCAGAGCGGCAGGTCGAAGGCCGCGTTCAGGACGTCGAAGACGGAACGGCCATAGACCTGCTCCGGCGGCAGGCCCAGTACCTCCAGGCCGCGGCTGGAGATCATCGTGAACCGGTGCTGTGCGTCGGTCTCGTAGATCCAGTCCGCGACCACATCCAGAAAGTCGCGCAGCCGGTTTTCCACGGCCTGCAGCTGGTTGCGCAGCAGGGCGTTCTGGCTCGCCAATTCATCCAGATGCGTCACCGGATATATCGATACCGACTCCGTCACACGAGGACCCTTTCGCCCGACCGCGGGCACAAATCAATGGCACCGGGACTCTGCCCGGAATCATACATGAAAGGGACAATAGACGGTATTTCTTAACAAAGACTTAGCCAAATAGATTGGGGTACCGCGCATTGTGACAGGGCTGCGGCAGCCGGCCACAAACTTGCCGTGCCACCCCCTTATCCCTGCCATGCCGGAGGCCTATCCGGGACAGGTCATGCGCCGCACGGGCCGGCAGTTCGCCCAAACAATGGCCGGGCGGCGGCAGGACATCATCATGCGAGAGAGGGAAGTGACATGCTGGATGCGCTGCGCCGTCGCAAGACGGAAGACAAGAACGATTCCGACGGAAGGCAAGAGGCTCAGAGCCCCACCCCGACCACCTCATCCGCCCCGACACAGAAGGCAACAACCATGGAAAACAGGAAGCCCGCCAGCCCGACGGGCGGTTACATGCCGGTACCGGATCGCCGACCGCCGGCCATCCCGAAGCCCTTCGGCGGTTCGTCCGCCGACAATGAGGAGGAGGGCAGCCGGCTGATCGTCGGCCGGAATATCCAGCTGAAGGGGGAAATCACCGCCTGCGACACGCTGGTCGTCGAAGGCCGGGTCGAGGCGTCGATGAACAGCCGCATGATCCAGGTGTCGGAGGCGGGCCTGTTCGACGGCGAGGCGACGGTGGAAACGGCGGAGATCGCGGGACGCTTCGAGGGCAGCCTGACCGCGCGCGAAAGGCTGCTGGTACGCTCCACCGGCAAGATCACCGGCAAGGTCCGCTATGGCCGTGTGGAGATCGAGGATGGCGGCGAGATCGCCGGCGAGATCGGCGTGCTGTCGACCGATGCCCGGGAAAAGTCCGGCGCCACACCGGCGTCACCAGGGACGAAATCGGGCGATGGGGCCGCTGCGTCGGCCCGGCCACCGGTGCCGAATGGCGCAGATTCTCCGCCTGGCGCAAAGGCCAGCGTCGGCTGATAGCGATGGTGCGGGAAAATGGTGGAGCCGAGGGGAGTCGAACCCCTGACCTCTAGAGTGCGATTCTAGCGCTCTCCCAACTGAGCTACGGCCCCGCCGGTGGGAAGCGGCGATATAAGAGAGATCGTCCGCCCCTGTCAAGCGCCCCTGTTAAGAAGGGCGGTGCGGCAGAATCCAAAGAACTGCCGCACCGCCGTTTTCACTGCCGTCAGACGGCGGCGACGACGCCGATCTCGACCCAGAAATCCGGGGTGGCGAGGTTGGATTCCACGCAGGCGCGCGCCGGAGTGTTGCCCTGTGCAACCCAGGCATCCCAAACCGCGTTCATCTCATTGAAGAAACGCATGTCGGTCAGCCAGATGGTGGCGGACAGCAGCTTCGTCTTGTCGGTGCCGGCCTCGGCCAGCAGCGCGTCGATGCGGTCCAGGATGTTCTTGGTCTGCTCGGTGACCGACTTGCCCGGCGCATCAATGGCGACCTGGCCGGCGAGATAGACGGTGTTGTTATGAATGACGGCCTGGCTCATCCGCGGGCCGGCCTGGAGGCGCTTGATGCTCATGTCGCGTATCCCTTGCTTGGTGATGGAACGGCGGGCGGCGCCGGGAGGCGCCATGCCGAGGAAAGTGGCCGCATGGTGCGTCAGGCCGGCGCGCCATGCAACCGCTGTCGGGAGTATGCGCGCATGCATGTGGCGAATTCTCCGGTGATGCGTCGGACGAATGGCGATATGCTTCCCCTAACCCCATGTGGGGATTCCATGTGGGGAATGGCCGGGGAACGGACCAAAACAATAAAGGAGCGGCGACATGACCTTCCGCAATATTCTGGTGCCGATCGAGGATAGTGCACTGCTCCCCTCCATGCTGCAGTGCGCCTTCCTGACGGCGAAGCGCTTTGCCGGCAGCATCGAGGGCATGCCGATCCGCCGCGCCCTGCTGGAGGTGGTGGCCGTCGGCCCTGACGGGTTCGTCGGCGCGACCGCGCATCTGGTCGAGGATTTCGAGCGCGACGAGGCGACCCGCGCGCAGCGTTGCAAGGACAAGTTCACCGGCTTCATGAAGGATCACGGCATCACGCTGGTGGAGCCGCTGACCGCGATGGAAGACGTCACGGCGAGCTGGAACGAGCAGGGCGCACCCGGCGATGCCGTGGTTGGCAATCGCGGTCGCCTGTTCGATGTGATCGTCGTTGGCCGGCCCGCCCGCGACACGTCCACGCCGCGCATGAGTACGCTGGAGGCCGGGTTGTTCGACAGCGGGCGGCCGCTGCTGATCGCCCCGCCCTCGGCCCCGCAGGCGCTGGGCGAGACCGTCGTGATCGCCTGGAACGGCAGCACGGAGACGGCGCGCACCATCGCCTTCGCCGATGCCTTCCTGAAGGCGGCGAAGAAAGTCGTCGTGCTGTCGGTCGAGGGCGCCATGGTGCCCGGCCCAACCGGGGCGGAGCTGGCACAGTACCTCACCCGCAAGGGCATCGCCGCCGAGCACAAGGACATCCTGAACCCGGACAAGCCGGCCGGCGAGGTGATGCTGCGCGAGGCGATGGCAGCAGGTGCCGACCTGCTGGTGAAGGGCGGCTACACGCAGAGCCGCGTGCGCCAGATGATCTTCGGCGGCGCCACCAGCCATATCCTGGCAAACGCCGAAATCCCGGTCTTCATGGCGCATTGAGCGGGCTTAAAGGTTTATATCTCGGCGATTGCTTCTCTCAGACCGTCATTCCCGGGCTTGTCCCGGGAATCCAGGCTTCCGTTCGCTCCGGCACTGATCCAGTAAGCTGAACCCTGGACCCCCGATGCGCCCTTGGGCAACAAGTGCGGGGGTGACGGCTATAGAGCGAGGGGAACTCTCTAACCCTCTCCCCTTGCGGGAGAGGGTGGTGAGCGTCAGCGAACCGGGTGAGGGGGCGGCTCTGCCGGTGCGGCACCCCTCACCCAGCTTCGCCTAGTCTCGGCTTCGCCTCGCCAAGGCTGCGCAACCCTCTCCCGCAAGGGGAGAGGGAAGCTTTCTGTAAAAGCCCTTCCGCGCTTTCCTACCGCCCGCGTTTCGGTGCCTTCTTGCCACCCTGCCGGCCGCCCTTGCCACGCGCGGCGGGTGGTTTGCCGCGCTGCAGCTTGCGAACGGATTTTTTGCCGGTCAGCGGGCCGCCGGCAGCGCCTTGGGTGCCGCCGCCCAGCAGCTCGAACAGCAGGCCACCGGTCACCTGATCAGCCTCCGCCAGCCGCACCTCGACCCGGTCGCCCATGGTCAGCGTCAGCCCGCGTGCCCGGCCGATCAGCCGGTGATGCGCCTCGTCATGATCGTAATAATCCGCCGGCAGGGTGCGGATCGGGATGAAGCCGTCCGCCCCGGTCTCGTCCAGCGTGACGAACAGGCCGAAGCGCGTCACGCCATTGATCCGGCCCTCGAAGCTGGCGCCCACCCGGTCGGCCATGAAGGCGGTGACGAAACGGTCGATGGCGTCACGCTCGGCATGCGCGGCGCGGCGTTCGGTGATCGAGATATGCTCGCCCATCTCGTTGAAGCGCGGCAGTTCCTCGTCGGACAGGGCGCCGGTGCCGAGCTTCAGGCCGCGGATCAGCGCGCGGTGCACCAGCAAGTCGGAATAGCGCCGGATCGGCGAGGTGAAATGCGCGTAGCGCTGCAGGGCCAGGCCGAAATGCCCCAGATTGTCCGGGCTATAGACCGCCTGCGCCTGGGAACGCAGCACGAGCTGGTTCACCATCTGCTCGTTCGGGCCGCCCTTCACCTGCCGCAGGATGCCGTTGAACTGCTTCGGCGTCATGACCTGGCCCCGGGCGAGGTTCACCTCGATGCCGTGCAGCACCTCGCGCAGCCCCTCCAGCTTTTCCGGGTCCGGTTCGTCATGGACGCGGTACATGCAGGGCAGGCGTAGGCTCTCGATGGTCTCCGCCGCGCAGACATTGGCGAGGATCATGAATTCCTCGATCAGCTTGTGGCTGTCGAAGCGGTCGCGCAGACGGATCGCTGCCACCCTGCCATCCTCGCCCAGCACCACCTGCCGTTCGGCGAGGTCCAGCTCCAGCGTGCCGCGTGCCCGCCGTGCCTCGTCCAGCGCCTTGTAGGCGCCGTAGAGCGGCTTCAGCACGCTGTCCAGCAGCGGGGCCGTCGTCTCGTCCGGGCGGCCGTCCATGGCCGCCTGTGCCTGCTCGTAGGTCAGCCGGGCGGCGGAGCGCATCAGCCCGCGCACGAACCGGTGCTTCAGCTTCCGGCCCTTCGCATCGACCCACATATGGACAGCCATGCAGGCGCGGTCCTCGTGCGGGCGCAGCGAGCACAGATCGTTGGACAGCGCCTCCGGCAGCATCGGCACCACCCGGTCGGGAAAATAGACCGAATTGCCGCGCTCGAAGGCACTCTTGTCCAGCGCGTCGGCGGGACGGACATAATGCGCCACATCGGCGATGGCGACCATCAGGTGCCAGCCGCCGGGATTGGCCGGGTCGGGGTCGGACTCGGCGAACACCGCGTCGTCGAAGTCGCGCGCATCCGCACCGTCGATGGTGACCAGCGGAATGCCGCGCAGATCCTTGCGCTTGCCGAGTGCGACCGGCTTCGCCTTTTCCGCCTGTTCCAGCGCGGCGGCCGGAAATTCCGTCGGGATGTCGTTGGTGTAAATCGAGATCAGGCTGATCGAGCGCGGATTGCCGGTCGAGCCCAGCAGCTCGATCACCTTGGCGCTGTGCAGCCCCAGGCGCGGCGCGCGGATGATCTCCGCCAGCATCAGGTCGCCCGGCTTGGCGCCGGCGGCGTCGCGCTTTTCGATGCGGTATTCCTGGCGGTGCTTGCGGTCGGTCGGGCGCAGCACGCCGCCATCGCCGGAAAGATCATAGACGCCCAGCACCCGGTTGGCCGGCCCGCCAAGCTTGCGGATGACGCGGCCTTCATAGAGGTTCGGGCCAACGCGGCGCAGCCGCGCCAGCACCCGCTCGCCGGTGGCGACGGACGGGCTGCCCGGCCGGTCCGGCGCCAGCAGGATGCGCGGCGGCTTGCCGGGCTCCTTCCAGACGGCCGGCACGCCGACCGGCTCGCCATCGGAATCGATCTCCGTCACCTCGACCACGGCGATCTCGGGCAGGCTGCCGGGCTTCGCCACCTTGCGCTTGCGGCCCCGGTCGATGGTGCCGTCCGATTCCAGTTCGCGCAGCACCTTCTTCAGCAGCATCCGGTCATTGCCGGTGATGCTGAAGGCCCGCGCCACCTCGCGCTTGCCGACCGGCACCGGGCTTTCACGGATGAAGGTGGCGATCTGCTCGCGCGTGGGGAAAGAGGCGTGCGGTTTCTTCGCCACCTAGTCGGCCTTCCAGGGCGGAGACTGCCCCTCATCGCCGGCGGCATCAGCTTTCTTTTTTGCGGCCGCTGTTTTTGCCGGTGCCTTCTTTGCCGCAGCCTTCTTTGCCGCAGCCTTCTTTGGCGCGGCCTTCTTCGCAGCGGGGGCTTTCTTGGCGGCGGCCTTTTTCGGTGCCGCCTTCTTGCCCTTGGCGCCCCCCTTGGCGCCCTTCGCCGGACCCTTGGCAGCCAGCAGCTCAATGGCCTGGTCGAGGGATACGGCGTCGGAGTCCATGTCCTTCTTCAGGTTGGCGCGCACCCCGTCATGCTGCACATAGGGGCCGAAGCGGCCCTTGTGCAGGGTGATCGGCTTGCCGGTCTCCGGATGTTCGCCCAGCGCCTTGGCCGCACTGCCCTTCTTGGTGGCCAGCAGGTCCATCGCGCGGTTCATGCCGATGGTCAGCACATCCTCGTCCTTGGGGATGTTCACATAGGTCGAGCCGCGCTTCACATAGGGGCCGAAACGCCCGATGCCGGCGCTGATCGCCTCGCCCGATTCCGGGTCGGCGCCGATCTCCCGTGGCAGAGAAAGCAGCGACAGCGCGCGCTGCAGGTCGATATCGGCGGGCGAGACGCCCTTGGGCAGGGAGACGCGCTTCGGCTTCTCCTCCTTGCTCACCGCCTCGCCCAGCTGGATGTAATAGCCATAGGGGCCCTTGCGCACGGTGACCGGCAGGCCGGTGCCGGGCTCGCTGCCCAGTTCCCGCGTGCCGCCATCGGGCAGGCCACCCTCGGCGCCGTCGCCATCGCCCGGTACCGCCAGCGGCCGTGTGTAGCGACATTCCGGATAGTTGGAGCAGCCGATGAAGCCGCCATTGCGGCCCAGCTTCAACCCCAGCCGTCCGGTGCCGCAGGTCGGGCAGGCGCGCGGGTTCTTGCCGTCACCATTGTCGGGGAAGAAATGCGGCCCCAGATCGGCGTCCAGCGCATCCAGCACCTGGGTGATGGTCAGTTCCCTGGTGCCGTCGATGGCGCTGTGGAAATGGTTCCAGAAGTCGCGCAGCACCTGCTTGTAGTCGATGCGTCCGCCGGAAATGTCGTCGAGCTGGTTCTCCAGCTCGGCGGTGAAATTGTACTGGACGTAGCGCTCGAAGAAGTTCGACAGGAAGGCGGTCACCATCCGGCCACGGTCTTCCGGCACGAAGCGGCGCTTGTCGAGCCGCACATAGTCGCGGTCCTGCAGCACCTGCAGGATGCTGGCATAGGTGGAGGGGCGGCCGATGCCCAGCTCCTCCAGCTTCTTCACCAGGCTGGCCTCGGAATAGCGCGGCGGTGGCTGGGTGAAATGCTGGCTCGGCGTGACCGTGCCCAGGCCCATCGCATCGCCCTTCGCCATCGGCGGCAGCAGGCGGCTTTCATCGTCCTCGGCCGGCTCGTCCCGGCTTTCCTGATAGAGCGTCAGGAAGCCGTCGAAGGCGACGATGGAGCCGGTGGCGCGCAGCGTGACCTTGCCGTCCGGCGTCGTGATGTCCGCCGCCGTCTGGTCCAGCAGGGCGCTTTCCATCTGGCTGGCGACGGTGCGCTTCCAGATCAGCTCGTACAGTTTCAGCTGGTCGCCTTCCAGCGTGCGGGCGACATCCTTCGGCCGGCGGAACAGGTCCGTCGGGCGCACCGCCTCATGCGCCTCCTGGGCGTTCTTCGCCTTGGTGGAATAGGCGCGCGGCACCTCGGGGACGTATTTGTCGCCATAGTCGCGGCCGATCAGGCTGCGGGCGGCGCCCACCGCCTCGCGGCTGATCTGCACGCCGTCGGTGCGCATATAGGTGATGAGGCCGACCGTCTCGCCGCCGATATCCACGCCCTCATAGAGGCGCTGCGCGACCTGCATGGTGCGGCTGGCGGAGAAGCCCAGCTTGCGCGAGGCTTCCTGCTGCAGGGTCGAGGTGGTGAAGGGCGGCTGCGGGTGCCGCTTGACCGTCTTCTTCTCCAGCTCGGCGACGGCATAGCGGCCCTGGCCTGCCTCAATGGCGGCGACAGCCCGCGCGGCGGCGGCCTGGTCCTTCAGCTCCATCTTGCCGAGCTTCTTGCCGTCCAGCTGCGTCAGGCTGGCGGTGAATCTGTCGCCGGCCTTCGTCGTCATCTCGGCGGCGACCGACCAGTATTCCTGCGGCCGGAAGATCTCGATCTCGGCCTCGCGCTCGCAGATCAGCCGCAGCGCGACCGACTGCACGCGGCCCGCCGAGCGGCTGCCCGGAAGCTTGCGCCACAGCACCGGCGACAGGGTGAAGCCCACCAGATAGTCCAGCGCGCGGCGCGCCAGATAGGCGTCCACCATCTCGCGGTTCAGCTCGCGGGGGTTGGCCATCGCCTCCAGCACGGCATTCTTGGTGATCTCGTTGAAGGTGACGCGCTTCACCTCGACGCCCTTCAGCGCCTTGCGCTGCTCCAACACCTCCTTCACATGCCAGGAGATCGCCTCGCCCTCGCGGTCCGGGTCAGTGGCGAGGAACACGCGGTCAGCGCCCTTCACCTCCTTCAGGATTTCCTTCACATGCTTTTCGGAGCGCCCATCGACTTCCCAGATCATCTGGAAATCGCGCTCCGGATCGACCGACCCATCCTTCGGCGGCAGGTCGCGGATATGGCCGAAGCTGGCCAGGACCTTGTAGTCGCCACCGAGATACTTGTTGATCGTCTTGGCTTTCGCGGGAGATTCGACAATGACAAGATTCATGACAGGGCCGCGTAGCCTCTTCTCGTTTACGGGTCGGGCCGGCACTGGCTCACATCCCGTTTTCAGTCGGTCGTGAACCGCAACGAGACCTGGTTGCCCGGATGACGTTCCAGCCGTCCCGCGAGGTCAAGTTCAAGCAGGATCGTCAGGACGATCGATGCTGACAATTGGCATTGGCGGATCAGTTCGTCAACAGCGACGGCGGAAGGCCCTAGGAGTTCAAGGACTTGTTCACGGGCTTTGGCGACCGTTCCGTCGCCCGCGCCGGCAACCGGCGGCAGGTCGAACAGGTCGGGCTCGCGCTCGCCCAGCGGCCGGCGCAGCATCGGGGCCATCGCCTCGATAATGTCGGCCGCACTCTCCACCAGCGTCGCACCCTGGCGGATCAGCCGGTTCGCACCCCGGCAGCGCGGATCGAGCGGCGAGCCGGGCACGGCCATCACCTCGCGCCCCTGTTCGCCGGCAAAGCGCGCGGTGATGAGGGAGCCGGATTTCTCCGCCGCCTCGACCACCACAATGCCGTAGGACAGGCCGGAGATGATGCGGTTGCGGCGCGGGAAATGCCGCGCCGTCGGCTGCGTGCCGGGCGGGGATTCGGCGACCAGCAGCCCCTGTTGCCAGATTTCCTCATACAGGCCGGCATTCTCCTCCGGATAGATCACGTCGATGCCGCCGGCCACCACCGCCGCCGTGGCCTGGGGCAGGGCGCCGCGATGTGCCGCCGCATCAATGCCGCGCGCCAGGCCGGATGCGACGAGATAGCCGGCCTCGCCCAGGTCGCGTGCCAGCCTTTCGGCCAGCGTGCGGCCATTGGCCGAGGCGTTGCGGGCGCCGACGATGGCGATGGCAGGGCGCTCCAGCAGATGCACATGGCCGCGCACCGACAGCACCGGCGGGGCGTCCGGCACGGCGGCCAGCGCCTGCG
>NZ_AMRL01000026.1 GCF_000299935.1 Oceanibaculum indicum P24
GCGGGCGGCTGCCGCTCTCCACCTCGCTGGCCGACCGGGTGCGCGGCCTGCTGCAGGATGATGCCAACTGGCCAACCCTGCCGGCGCCGGTCGAGGAATGGCTGCGCATGCAGCAGTTCCGCTCCGTCATGCCGCGCCGCGACGGGCTGCTGGTCGAGAGCTTCCCGCGCGGCGGCAAGGAATTCCTGGTCGCCTACTGCTTCGAGGGGCGTAACGCGCACCAGACGCTGGGCATGCTGCTGACACGGCGGATGGAGCGGATGGGGTTCGGCCCGCTGGGCTTCGTCGCCTCCGATTATGTGCTGGCGGTGTGGAGCGTGAAGCCGGTGCCGTCCGCCGCGATGGACGAGCTGTTCGCGGAGGATCTGCTGGGCGACGATCTGGAGGAATGGATGGATGAGAGCAGCATGCTCCGCCGCACCTTCCGCAATGTCGCGGTGATCGCCGGGCTGATCGAGAAACGCGCGCCGGGGCAGGAGAAGACGGGGCGGCAGGTCACCTTCAGCACCGACCTTATCTATGACGTGCTGCGGAAGCACGAGCCGTCGCATGTGCTGCTGCGCGCCACCCGCGCCGATGCGGCGGGCGGCCTTACCGATATTTCCCGCCTGTCCGCCATGCTGGGCCGCATCAAGGGCCGGATCACGCATCGGCGGTTGGACCGCATCTCGCCGCTGGCCGTGCCGGTGATGCTGGAGATCGGGCGGGAGCAGGTCTATGGTGCCGGCCTCGACGATCTGCTCGACGAAACCGCCGAGGCGCTGATCGAAGAAGCCACCCGTCTGCCGCCGCAAGCCAGCCTGCCCCTGTGATGCCGAATGCCTCCCGATTCCTGCTCAACGGCGCCGAACTGACCGCCGATTTCAGCGGCGCGCTGTGGTGGGCGGAGCGCCGCCTGCTGGTCGCCGCCGATCTGCATCTGGAAAAGGGCAGCGGCTATGCCCGGCACGGCACGCTGCTGCCACCCTATGACACGCGGGAGACGCTGGCCCGGCTGGAGGCGGTGATGGCGCGGCTGAAGCCGGCGATGATGATCTGCCTGGGCGACAGCTTCCATGATGGCGATGCCGCCGCGCGGCTGGAGGCGGACGATATCGCCCTGCTGTCACGGCTTACGGCATCCTGCGACTGGCGCTGGATCGCCGGCAATCACGACCCGGCCCCGCCGGCGGACTGGGGCGGGGGCGTCGAGTCGGAGATCGTGCTGGGGCCGCTGGTGTTTCGGCACGAGGCGGAGGCGGGCAGTACGATGGGCGAGGTCAGTGGCCATTATCACCCGAAGGCGACGGTGCAGACCCGGGCCCGGCGGGTCTCCGGGCGCTGCTTCGTGACCGATGGCAGGCGGCTGATCCTGCCGGCCTTTGGCGCCTATGCCGGCGGGCTGGATGTGTCCGATCCGGCGATCGGGCGGCTGTTTCCGAAAGGCTTCGACATTCACCTGATCGGTCGCGCCAGGGTGCACAGCCTGCCTGGAAGGCGATAAACGAGCCACTAATCCGGATTGTCCACCAGCACCGACAGCGCCATCAGCATATCGACTGTCCGCCCGTCCTCCGCCATCGGCAGGAAGATGTTCTCCACGAACTCGAAATCGCGGGTACGGGTCAGTCTTTGCGGGCCCAGCCGGTAAGTCGGCTGGCGATGCTCCACCGTCGCCCGGTAACGCTCCGTCAGGCTGGGATTCTGCTCATAATCGAGGGACGCATCCTCCAGCCGTTCGCCGGTGGGGTCATGGCCCAGCCGGTTCACGATGCGGCTGCCGACCAGCCGGAACCGGAATTCGGGTCCGGGCCAGATGACATCCAGCAGCCAGATGCGTGGCAGCAGGTCCGGTATGTCCAGCGGGTCCATATGCTGGCGGCCCGGCAGAAGGCCGGGCGGTGCAATCCGCAGCCAGTAATCATGCACCGTGCGGACAAGCGGATGCCAGCCGTCCCGCTCGGTCGCGTCATCGACCAGAAACCAGTCGCGGGCCGTCTCCGTCACAAAACGGCTCCCGAAAGCCGACATTGGTGGGGCAAGGCGCGGTATCCCGTTATCTTTACACTGCCGGGATTGAATCATACTTCGTTATGTCAAGGCTAGCCCCGCAACCGTCTCGATGCGGTCGGCCTCCTCCGCCGGCTTGTCCCAGCGGATGCGGTGGATGCGCGGGAAGCGCAGCGCATAGCCGCTCTTGTGCCGGGCCGAGGGGTGCGCGCTGTCGAAGGCCACTTCCAGCACCAGGCCGGATTCCACCGCGCGCACCGGGCCGAACCGGTCGGTCGTGTGGTTGCGCACCCATTTGTCCAGCTCCAGCAGCTCCGCATCGGTAAAGCCGGAATAGGCCTTGCCGACCGGCACCAGCTCCGAATCGCGCCAGACGCCGAACGTATAGTCGGAATAGAAGGAGGACCGCTTGCCATGCCCGCGCTGGGCATACATCAGCACGACATCCAGCGTCAGCGGGTCGCGCTTCCACTTGAACCAGGGGCCTCTCGGCCGGCCCGCCAGATAGGGGCTGTCGCCGCGCTTCAGCATCAGCCCCTCGATGGCCGCGTCGCGGGCGCCGGCGCGCAGCACCTTCAACTCATCCAGATGCGCGAAGGGGATCAGCGGCGACAGATCCATGCGGTCCGGCCCGGTCCGGGCGTGCCAGGCATCCAGCCTTTGCCGGCGGGCATCGAAGGGCAGGGGGCGGAGGTCCTCGTCGCCATCGAACAGCAGGTCGTAGAGCCGCACATGCGCCGGGTGGTCGCGCAACAGTTTCGGCGTCACGCTCTTGCGGTTCAGCCGCTGCTGCAGATCGTTGAAGGGTGCGACCTCGCCCGCGCGCAGCACCAGCAGCTCGCCATCCAGCACCGCGTCGAAATCCATCGCTCCCAGAATGTCCGGGAAAGCGCCGGAGATATCGTCGCCGGTGCGGGAATAGAGCCGCCGCTGCCCGCCGCGCGCGGCAATCTGCACGCGGATGCCGTCCCATTTCCATTCGGCGCGGTAGGCGGAGGCCTCCAGCGTCTCGATCTCGCGCTCCTCCAGCGGGTTGGCCAGCATCAGCGGGCGGAAGCCGGCGCCGGCCTCCACGGCGGGGCGCGGCGCCTTGCCTTCTACCCAGGCGAACAGCGGGGCGTAGGGCATCTCCAGCCCGTGCCAGACTTCCTCCACCTCGGCGGGGTCGATATTGCCCAGTGAAGCCACGGCGGTCTTGGCCAGCCGGGCCGAAACGCCGACGCGCAGGCCGCCGGTGATCAGCTTCAGCAGCGCCCAGCGCCCGGTGGCGTCCAGCGCGTCCAGCCATTCCGCCAGCAGGCCCGGCATCTCGGCACGGCCGGCGCTGTCCAGCCGCTCTACCAC
The DNA here is from genome assembly GCF_000299935.1 of Oceanibaculum indicum P24. Taxonomy (NCBI): domain Bacteria; kingdom Pseudomonadati; phylum Pseudomonadota; class Alphaproteobacteria; order Rhodospirillales; family Oceanibaculaceae; genus Oceanibaculum; species Oceanibaculum indicum. The sequence goes on from NZ_AMRL01000026.1 coordinate 3,334, forward strand.
TTCGGCCAGATGCGGCCAGTCGCGGTTGCTGCGGCGCTCTGGCCAGATCAGCGCAGCCGTCTCCGCCAGGTCGCCGACGAAATCATAGGACCAGCCGAACAGCTCGGGATCGACGCGCTCGGCCACCAGCTGGCGGATCAGCGCCGGCTTGGCGGTGCGGAAGGAGAGGTCGCCGGTCAGTGCCGCCAGCGCATAGCCGCGGTCCGGGTCCGGCGTGTTGGCCATATAGTCGGCGATCAGCCGCAGCTTGGCGTTGCGCGACGGGGTGAAGATCAGCGCGTCCAGCAGGGTGGCGAAGGGCTTCACGCTATTGCCCCTCTTCCTCGAAGCCGACCAGAGACAGGGCGCGCGCCTCGATGCCGCGCTGCCGGGCGGCATGCACCAGCGCCTCCTCGCGGCCATGCGTGACCCAGACCTCCGGCGCGCCGACATCCTCCAGCGTCTGCATCAGCTCGTCCCAGTCGGCATGGTCGGAGATCACCAGCGGCATCTCCACGCCGCGCTGCTTGGCGCGCTGGCGCACCCGCATCCAGCCAAAGGCTGCGGCGGTCAGCGGGTCGGGCAGGCGGCGTGACCAGCGGTCGGCGATGGCGGAAGGCGGGGCCAGCACGATCTGACCCCGGAAGGCCTCCTTCTCCGCCGCCAGCGCGGGGCGCAGCGGCCCCAGCGGCACGCCCTCCGCCTCATAGAGGTCGCACAGCGCCTGCAGTGCGCCATGGACATAGAGCGGCCGGTCATAGCCCGCCTCGCGCAGCAGCCTTATCAGCCGTTGCGCCTTGCCCAGCGCATAGACGCCGACGACATGCGCGCGTTCCGGGAACACTTCCAGCGAATGCAGCAGCTTGGCGATCTCCTCCGTGTCCGGCGGGTGGCGGAACACCGGCAGGCCGAAGGTCGCCTCGGTCACGAACACATCGCAGGGTACCGGCTCGAAGGCCGGGCAGGTCGGGTCGCGCCGGCGCTTGTAGTCGCCGGAGATGACGAGCCGCGCGCCGCGCCAGGTGAGGCTGACCTGCGCGCTGCCCAGCACATGGCCGGCCGGATGCAGCGCCACCTCCACCTCGCCGATGCGGATATTCTCGCCATAGGCCAGCGCCTGCCGCGCCTGGCCGGTCTCCTCGCCATAGCGGGCGCGCATGATCGCCAGCGTGCCGGATGTCGCCAGCACCGCCCTGTGGCCGGGCCGCGCATGGTCGGCATGGCCATGGGTGATGACGGCGCGGTCCACCGGGCGCATGGGGTCGACATAGAAGCCGCCGGGGCGGACATACAGCCCCTCGGGCCGCGTCTCGACCCAGTTTCCCGGCCAGTTCTCGGCTTTTGCATTCGACATGACGCCCACTATATGGCGTGGCTTGCTCTGTTCGGCCACCGCCGCAGGTCTGCTTTACGGCGGCGGCTGTTGAAGTGGGACCGTTCCTCTCTTATTGAGAAGATACGGTTACAAAAGGGAGACAGTCATGACCGGCGGCAAGGGCGTCATTCACAGCTCGCACTGGGGCGCGTTCCGTGCCCAGGTGAAGGATGGGCGGGTTGTCGGCGTCACCCCCTTCGAGAAAGACGAGGCGCCGTCGCCGCTCATCACCTCCATGCCGGAGGCGCTGTATGACGAGAGCCGCATCCGCCAGCCGATGATCCGCAAGGGCTGGCTGGAGGAAGGGCCGGGCGGCCGCCGCCATCTGCGCGGGGCGGAGGCCTTCGTGCCGGTCTCCTGGGACAAGGCGCTGGACCTCGCCGCCGCCGAGCTGAAGCGGGTCCGCGACAGCCATGGCAATGAGGCGATCTTCGGCGGCTCCTACGGCTGGTCGAGCGCCGGGCGCTTTCACCATGCGCGCACCCAGCTGCACCGCTTCCTGAACGGCATGGGCGGCTTCACAAGGCAGGTGCAGAATTACAGCTACGCCGCCGCCATCACCCTGCTGCCGCATATCGTTGGCTCACTGGAATCGGTGCAGGGACCGCTCTCCTCCTGGGACGGTATCGCGAAGTACACGAAGCTGATGGTCTGCTTCGGCGGCGTGCCGCTGAAGAATGCGCAGATCGATTCCGGCGGTGTCGGCTCGCACATCACCCAGCCCTGGCTGGAACGCTGCAAGCAGGCCGGCGTGGAGTTCGTGAACATCAGCCCGCTGCGCGACGACGCGGCGGATTTCCTCCAGGCCGAATGGCTGGCGGTGCGCCCGAACAGCGACACCGCGCTGATGCTGGCGCTGGCCCATACACTGGTGGCGGAGAATCTCCACGATCAGGCTTTCCTCGACCGCTATACTGTCGGCTTCAACGAATTCCTGCCCTATCTGCTGGGCAAGACCGACGGCCAGCCGAAGGATGCGGACTGGGCGGCGGGACTGTGCGGCATCCCGGCGGAGACCATCCGCGGCCTTGCCCGGCGCATGGCCGGCACCCGCACCATGATCGCCACCGCCTGGTCGCTGCAGCGCGCCGACCATGGCGAGCAGCCCTACTGGATGACCGTTACCCTGGCGGCGATGCTGGGCCAGATCGGCCTGCCCGGCGGCGGCTATGGCTTTGGCTATGGCTGCGAGGCGGCGATGGGCGCGCCGCGCAAGAAGCTGCCGACGCCGAACATGCTGGCCGGGCGCGGGTCGGTCGATAACTTCATCCCGGTCGCGCGCATCGCCGACATGCTGCTGGAACCGGGCGCCACTTACGATTATGACGGCGAGAAGCGCACCTACCCGGACATCAGGATCGTCTATTGGTGCGGCGGCAATCCGTTCCACCATCATCAGGATCTGAACCGGCTGGTCTGCGCCTTCCGCCAGCCCGACACGGTGATCGTGAACGAGCCCTGGTGGACCGCGACGGCACGCCATGCCGACATCGTCTTCCCGGCGACCACGACGCTGGAGCGCAACGATCTGGGCTCCAGCCCGCGCGACCGCTTCGTCATGGCCATGCATAAGGCGGTGGAGCCGGTGGGCGAGGCGCGGCATGACCATGACATCTTCGCCGGCATGGCGGAGCGGCTGGGCTTCCGCGAGGCCTTCACCGAGGGCCGCAGCGAGATGGAATGGGTGCGCCACCTCTATGAGGTCTGGCAGCAGCGGATCGCCGAACATGACGTCACCGTGCCGTCCTTCGAGGCGTTCTGGGAGGCCGGCCATGTCGAGATTCCGGCGCCGGAGAAGCCCTTCACCCTGTTCGAAGGGTTCCGCGCCGACCCGGATGCCCAGAAGCTGGATACGCCGTCCGGCAAGATCGAGATTTTCTCCAGGACCATCGCCGGCTTCGGCTATGACGATTGCCCCGGCCATCCGGTCTGGCGCGAACCGAAGGAATGGCTCGGGTCGGAGGCGGTGCGCGACTATTCGCTGCATCTGATGTCGAACCAACCGCGCACGCGCTTGCATGGCCAGCTCGACAATGGCACGGTCAGCCGCGCCAGCAAGATCCAGGGGCGCGAGCCGATGTGGCTGCATCCCGAGGATGCGGCGGCGCGCGGGCTGAAGGATGGCGATGTGGCGCGCGTGTTCAACGGGCGCGGCGCACTGCTGGCCGGTGTCATCGTCTCCGACGTGGTGATGAAGGGCGTGGTGCAGCTGCCGACCGGCGCCTGGTTCGACCCGCTGGAGCCGGAGCATCCGGGCAGCCTGGAGAAGCACGGCAATCCCAACGTGCTGACCCGCGACCGCGGCACCTCGCGCCTGGCGCAGGGGCCGGTGGCGCATAGCTGTCTGGTCGAGGTCGAGCTGTGGCGGGATGAGCTGCCGGAGGTAACCGCCTTCAGGCAGCCGGCGGTCGCGTAAGACCTAAACCCGCTCCGCGCCGTAATAGAGCGTAACGGTGTGCTTTGCCTCGGCGAAGAACAGCCAGCGCTCGGCCAGGATTCCGATGGCGAGGCTCAGCACCGCCAGCAGGGATGAGGCCACGGCCACGCTCTGTCCGGCGGAGGTCAGCGCCAGCATGGTCAGCAGGATCGGGATGTAGAAGCCCGCCACCAGCGCGATGCGGCGCAGCTTCGCGGCGTGCTTGCGGCCGACCTTGAAGCCCATTTCCTTCAAGAGGTAGTTGCTCTCGGTATGCGGCGCCTCGAACAGCCGGACTTTGCCCAGATGGCCAAGGCCGGTGGCCGTTTCGGGCGTGCTTTCCGCCTGCGTGCGCTCGATGAAGTTCCAGTACAGCCGCTTCAGCGTCAGCGCGATCAGGCCGGCCACCAGCGCCGCCTCGCCGGCCAGCGGCAGGGCTGGCCCCCACAGATGCAGCAGCCCGTACAGCAGCACGCCGCCGCTAAACAGTGCCAGCGTCAGATAGTTCGGCAGCACCCATTTATTGTGCCACTGATGGATCGGCTTCAGAGAGGCGTAGATCATCGCCGTCGCCCAGACCGTCGCCAGCGCCAAAGCGGCGGCGATGGGGCCCAGGATCGCGGTCCACAGGCCCGGCCCGCAGAGCACCCAGACCAGCCACAGCAGCCCGGCCGGTACGAAGGTCAGCACCGCCAGCACGCCCTCGCGCGACAGCCAGGAGGTGCGCCATTGCGAGAAGGCGCGCCAGGCGCGTTCCGGATGGCCCAGATGGAAGGTCGAGGACAGCAGGCCGGCACTGACCAGCGCCAGTGCCACGCCCAGGCTGACGCCGCCAAACCAGCGGTCATTCGGTAGCAGGCCGAGCATGGCGCCGATGCCGAACAGCGCGATCAGCCCGTAGCCGGCGCCGGAAGCGGTGGTGAAGAAGATGACGGAAAAGGCGGGGTTCATCGTTTGGGTAATTCCGGGCAGCGGGATCAGCGCGACAGCATCTGGTCAACCCAGCGCAACAGGCCCTTGGCGGGTGTCGCGTCGGCATCGGCGGCGGGGGCCGAGGAACAGCCCGACAGCGGATTCTGGCGCGGGCGCGGCGGCAGGTATTTGTTGGTCGGCTTGTAGCCCAGCTCCGGCATCAGATCGTAGCCGCCGCGCGCGGCGACCAGCAGCGAGACCTCGGACTCCGGATCGCCCAGATCGCCGAAATGCCGCGCATGCGACGGGCAGGTGGACACGCAGGCCGGCACCCGGTCTTCTTCCGGCAGGTTCTCGTTATAAATCTTGTCCACGCACAGCGTGCATTTCTTCATCACGCCTTCGTCGCTGTCGAACTCGCGCGCGCCATAGGCGCAGGCCCAGGAGCACAGCTTGCAGCCAATGCAGGTGTCCGGGTTCACCAGCACGATGCCGTCCTCGGCGCGCTTGTAGCTGGCGCCGGTCGGGCAGACGGTGACGCAGAGCGGCTCCTCGCAATGCAGGCAGGAGCGCGGGAAGTTGACGGTGCGGCTGTCCGCACCCTCGCCGGCCTCGAAGCTGTGGATGCGGTTGAACCACACGCCGTCCGGCTTGGCGCCATAGGGGGCAAGGTCGGTCAAGGGGGCGGAATGGCCGCTGGTGTTCCATTCCTTGCAGTTTACCGCGCAGGCATGGCAGCCGACGCAGACATCCAGATCGATGACGAGGCCGAGCTTCTTCTGGCCGGGACTGGTGGGGGGCAGGGCGGTCATCTCAGCGCTTCCGGCTATTGGCGGCGCCGTAGCGAAGCACGGCGGGGCGCGGTGGCAGGTCGGGCGGGGTGAGGGTCGGGAAAACCGGCTCGCTGCGCTGCGCCTCGGTCGATTTGATCTTGTCGATCCGCACGCGCAGGTCGTACCAGGCCGCCTGGCCGGTCACCGGGTCGGAATTGGAATAGCGGTAGCCGCCCCGGTCCGGCAGCAACTCGCTGATCGCGTGGTTCAGCAGGAAGCCCTTGGTCGCCTCCGGCGCGTCGGGGGCCAGGTTCCACGCGCCGGCGCGCTTGCCGATGGCATTCCAGGTCCACACCGTGTCGCGGTTCACGCCTTCCATGGTCTGGATCTGGCATTTCAGCTTGCCGTGATGGCTGGTGACCCAGACCCAGTCCTCATCCTCCAGCCCTTCATCCGCCGCCAGTTCGCGGCTGATATAGAGCCGGTTGCGCGTATAGATCTGGCGCAGCCAGGCATTCTGCGAGCCCCAGGAATGATACATCGGCATCGGCCGCTGGGTCAGCGCGTGCAGCGGGTAGTCGTCGGGATCGACGGCTTCTTCCTCGAACGGCACATACCAGATCGGCAGCGGGTCGAAATATTCCTTCACCCGCGCGCGGTCGCGCTCCGGCGGCTGCACCGCGCCATGGCCCAGGGCGGCGAGGCGGAATTTCTGCATCGGCTCGCTGTAGAGCTGGAGGACGATCTGCTCGGCCGAATCGATCAGCCCCAGCTTCACCGCCGCCTCCAGATAGCCCTTATTGGCATGCTTGAAGTAGAGCTGGTCGGGTTCCAGCTCATGCTTCCAGAAGCAGCCATTCTCGATATAGCGGTTCAACTGGTTGGGATTCGCGGCCCCCTTGCCAGGCAAGTTGCCATCCTCGCCGCGCCAGCCGGCCAGCGGGCCGACACCGGGCTTGCGCTCGTGATTGACGATGTAATCGGGATAACCGCCGGGATAGCGCGGGCTGCCATCCTCCTTCACCAGGCCGGGCAGGCCAAGCCGCGCGCCAAGCTCGATCAGCACATCCTGAAACGGGCGCACATCGCGGTCCGGCTGGATGACCGGCTGGCGGATCGCGTCGGCGGGGCCGTGCGCGCTGCCGATCGGCCGGTCGAGCAGGGAGATACAGTCCCAGCGTTCCAGATAGGTGGTGTCCGGCAGGATCAAATCGGCATAGGGCACCATCTCCGAGAAATAGGCGTCGGAATAGATGATGCGCGGAATCTTGTAGCTGCCATCGGCGTGCTTGTCGGTCAGCTTCTCGATGGTGCCGCCGGTGTTCATGGTCGAATTCCACGACATGTTGGCCATGAACATGAACAGCGTGTCGATGGGGTAGGGATCGCCCGCCCAGGCATTGTGGATCGCCATATGCATCAGCCCGTGGGCGGACATCGGCGCTTCCCAGGAATAGGCCTTGTCGATGCGCTTCGGCGTGCCGTCCGCCTCGACCAGCAGATCCTCCGGCCCGTGGGTGAAGCCCAGCGGCATGCCCGGCAGCGGGGTGTTCGGCTTCACCTCCTTGCCAGCCGGCTTCGGCCCCGGCGGCATCGGCCGCGGGAACGGCGCCTTGTAGCGCCAGGCGCCCGGCGTATCGATGGCGCCCAGCAGCATCTGCAGCAGGTGGATTGCCCGGCAGGTATGGAAGCCGTTGGAATGGGCGGAGATGCCGCGCATCGCATGCATGGCGACCGGGCGGCCGATCATCTTCTCGTGCCGGCGGCCGGCCCAGTCGGTCCAGGGCTGGTCGATCACCACCTGCTTCTCGAAGGCGACATGCGCGATCTCGGCGGCGATGCGGCGGATATCCTCGGCGGCGACGCCGCAGGTCTCGGCCACCGCGTCGGGTGCATATTCGGCATCGAGATAGCGTCCGGCCAGCAGTTCGAACACCGGCACCGCCTTGCGGCCGTCCGGCAGAATCACCTCGCCAACCAGCGATGGCGCGAAATCGGCTGTCGTCGCTGCGACCGGCGCCTTCGCCTTGGCGTCCCAGGCCAGCGGCTTGCCGTCGGCATCGCGCGCGAACAGCCCGTCATCGGCGCTGCCCGGATTGCGCACCACCAGCCAGGGCGCGTTGGTGTAGCGCACCAGGAAGTCGAGATCGATGCGGTTGGTGCGCAGAAGCTCGTGGATCAGCGCGAAGACGAACAGCCCGTCCGTGCCGGGGCGGATGCCGACCCATTCGTCGGCAATCGCGGCATAGCCGGTGCGCACCGGGTTCACCGCGACATATTTGGCGCCGCGTTCCTTAAGCTTGGTCAGGCCGGTCTTGATCGGGTTGGAATCGTGATCCTCGGCCACGCCAAACATCAGGAAATATTCGGCATGGTCCCAGTCCGGCTCGCCGAATTCCCAGAAGCTGCCGCCGATGGAATAGAGGCCGGCAGCGGCCATGTTCACCGAGCAGAAGCCGCCATGCGCGGCGAAGTTGGGGGTGCCGAACTGTGCCGCCCACCAGCCGGTGAAGGACTGGCTCTGGTCGCGCCCGGTGAAGAAGGCCAGCTTCTTCGGGTCGGTCTGGCGGATACCGCCCAGCCAGTCGGTGGCCAGCGACAGTGCCTCCTCCCACTCGATCTCCTTGAACTCGCCCGCCCCGCGCTCACCCACGCGTAGCAGGGGCTTCTGCAGCCGCGCCGGGGAGTATTGCGTCATGATACCGGCGGAACCCTTGGCGCACAGCACGCCCTTGTTCACCGGGTGGTTCCTGTTGCCCTCGATGTAACGGACCCGGCCGTCCTTCAGATGCACCTTGATGCCGCAGCGGCAGGCGCACATGTAGCAGGTCGTGAATTTGGTCTCGTCAGCGACCTTCGGCGAGGTGTCCACCTGCTCGGCGGGGCCGGCCAGGCGTTCCAGCAGGTCGGGCTTGCGGTGCTGTGTCATGCTTCGCTGAATGCTTTCCGGGTCACGCCATCACGCCGATCTGCCAGGGCACGAATTCGTAGCGTCCGACGCCCAACTCCTCGCTCTTGCTCTTCTTGCCCGATGCGGTGTCGAGCAGCAGCCGGAAGATGCGCTCGCCCATCTCCTGCATGGAGACTTCGCCATCCATGATCAGGCCGCAATTGATGTCCATGTCCTCTTCCAGGCGGGTGAACATCGGCGTGTTGGTCGCCAGCTTGATCGAGGGCACCGGCTTTGCCCCGAACATCGAGCCGCGCCCGGTGGTGAAGGCGATCAGATTGGCGCCGCCGGCCACCTGCCCGGTGGCGGAAACCGGGTCATAGCCCGGCGTGTCCATGAACACGAAGCCCTTGGTGGTCACCGGCTCGGCGTACTTATAGACCTCCATCAGCGGTCCGGTGCCACCCTTCATGGAGGAGCCCAGCGACTTCTCGAAGATGTTGGCGAGGCCGCCCATCTGGTTGCCGGGGCTGACCACGCCGTTGATCTGCGTGTCGCGGCCCTTGTTGTAATCGTCCTTCCACCAGCGGATGCGCTCGATCAGCTTCTCGCCGACCTCGCGGCTGACGGCGCGGCGCGTCAGCGTGTGCTCGACGCCATAGATTTCCGGGGTCTCGGACAGGATCGCCGTGCCGCCATGGCGGACCAGGATATCCATCGCGGCACCCAGCGCCGGGTTGGCGGTGATCGAGGAAAACCCGTCCGACCCGCCGCATTGCAGTCCGACCGCCAGGTGGCTGGCGGAAACGGTCTGCCGTGTGACCTTGTTGGCTTCCAGCAGCATCGCCTTTACCGCCTCGATGCCGGCCTCGATGCTTTTGCGCGTGCCGCCGGTCTCCTGCATGGTGAAGGTCTTGAGGTTGTCGGAAACCTCCAGCCCCTGTTCCATCATCAGCCCGGCAATCTGGTTGCGCTCGCAGCCCAGCCCGATCACCACGGCGGCGGACAGGTTGGGATGACGGATATAGCCGGCCATCGTCCGCCGCAGCAGCGCCATCGGCTCGCCCGACAGTTCCATGCCGCAGCCCAGCTGATGTGCCAGTGCCACCACGCCATCGACATTGGGATAATCGGCCAGCCGTTCCGGCGTGAAATAGTCGGCGACGCCATGCACGACGGTAGCCGAACAATTCACCGTGGAGATGATGCCGATATAGTTGCGGGTCGCCACCCGCCCGTCCGGCCGCACGATGCCCTGGAAGGTCGCGCGTTCCGCCTCCGGCAGCAGTTCGACCGGCTTGTAGTCGCGAGCATAGGCATAGTCGCGGTCGAATTCGCGGAACTCGATATTGTGGCTGTGCACCATGGCGCCAGCCGGAATGTCCTCCGCCGCGAAGCCGATGGTGGTGCTGTATTTCTGCACCGGCTCGCCCCTGGCGATGGCGCGCGACGCGATCTTGTAGCCCGCCTTCACCTCATCGCGGGAGGTGATGCCCTCGCCCGGAATCTCGGTGCCGGCGGCGACCGGGATGCGGGCGACGACGACATTGTCGTCCGGGTGCAGGCGGATGACCGGACCGGTCATGGTCTTGGCGAAGGCGTTCATGGCTGGCCTCTCGGAAAGCGGGGCTGGCTGATGAAATTTAGCGACCGTTCGCCTTTCGCCAGGCGGCGAAATCAATGCGGGTCTGCTCCTCTGTCGCCGGATAGAGGCCCAGGATGGAGCGGCCCTTCATCACCTCCTCGGTGACGAAATCCTCGAAGGCGGTCATCTCCACCGCCTCGGCGGCAATCTCGTCGGCCAGATGGGCCGGGATCACCACCACGCCATCGCCATCGCCCACCACGACATCGCCCGGCCAGACCGGCACATCGCCGCAGCCGATGGGGACATTGATGTCAATGGCCTGGTGCAGTGTCAGGTTGGTCGGCGCCGAGGGGCGGTTGTGATAGGCGGGGATGGCCAGTCGGGCGATTTCCGGTGCGTCGCGGAAGCCGCCATCGGTGACCACGCCGGCCACGCCGCGCTTCATCAGCCGGCTGACCAGGATGGAACCGGCGGAGGCGGCGCGCGCATCCTTGCGGCTGTCGATCACAAACACCGCATCCGGCGGGCATTCCTCCACCGCCTTGCGCTGCGGATGGCCTCGGTCCTGGAAGGCGGTCAGCGGGTTCAGATCCTCGCGCGCCGGCATGTAGCGTAGGGTGAAGGCCTCGCCGACCATCGGCCCGGCCTCCGGGTTCAGCGGATGCACATCCTGGATGAATTGGTTGCGGAAGCCGCGCTTGTACAGCGCCGTGCAGATCGTCGCCGTGCTGACACTCTTCAGCTTTTCCCGGGTTTCGGGCTTCAACGCCATGGGTCGCTCCGTGGAATTTCTTGGACGTCACCCGTCTGGGGACAGGCGTCGTCAGTTGTTATGATCGATAACAGGCAGTAAGGCATTCCCCGCCCGCCCTGTCAATTTACCGGTGGGCTGGATTGCACCCTTGGCAGCACGAACAGGCGCAAGGCCAGCGCGGCCAGCAGCAGGGCGCAGATGATGAAGGCCATTGGCCGGGCCGTGCCGTCATCCAGCACCCCGACAAGCGCGCCGGCGATGCCGCCGGTGCCGAATTGCAGCACGCCGATCAGGGCGGCGGCGCTGCCGGCGTTCCTGCCCTGCGGCGCCATGGCGGCGGCCAGCGCGTTCGGGCCGACGATCCCCTGGCTGGCAACGCAGAAGAACAGCGGGACCAGCAGTCCGATCAGCCCGCCGATGCCGGTCGCCGCGATCAGCGCCAGCGCGACGCCGGCCAGGGCGGCAAGCGGCAGAACGGCGTTCAGGATCGTGCGCCCCTCAAAGCGGGCAAGCAGCCGGTGGTTCAGCTGCGCGGCGGCAATCAGGCCGATGGCGTTGAGGCCGAACAGCAACCCGTACTGTTCGGGCGGCACGCCATAGAGTTCGATGAACACGAAGGGCGATCCGGTGATATAGGCGAACATCGCCGCCTGCACGCAGCCGCCGGTCATGGCGAAGGCAAGGTAATGGCCGTTGGCCAGCAGCCCGCCATAGGTGCGGAACACCTGGCCCAGCCCGTCGCGGCGGCGTTTTTCGGCGGGCAGGCTCTCCGGCAAGAAGAAGATGACCGCCAGCAGGCAGAGGAAGCCGAAGCCGGCCAGCACCCAGAAGATCGCGCGCCAGTCTGCTATCAGCAATATCTGCCCGCCGACCAGCGGCGCCAGGATCGGCGCCAGCCCCATCACCAGCATGAGATGGGCGTAGATGCGGGCCGAGCCGCGCTCGTCGAACAGGTCGCGCACCATGGCACGGGAAATCACCATGCCGGCGCAGCCGCCCAACGCCTGGGCGAGGCGCAGCAGGATCAGGCTGTCGATACCGCCGGCCAGCGCAGCACCACCGGAGGCCAGCACATAGGCAGTGAGCCCGACATAGAGCGGCGGCTTGCGGCCATAGCGGTCAGCCAGCGGGCCATAGAGCAGCTGCCCCACGGCAAGCCCCAGCAGGAAGACGGACAATGTCAGCTGCACATTGCCGGCGCCCGTCGCGAAATCCTGCTGCAGCGCCGGAAAGGCGGGCAGATACATGTCGATGGACATGGGGGCGAAGGCAGTCAGCGCGCCGAGGATCAGCGCCAGGCGAAGGGTCGAAGGCATGTTGGTCCGGTCGGTTTCGGTGTGCCCGCATGTCGAGGATGCCGGCCTGACACGCTCTATAGCATCCGATGGGCAGGGGTGCATGCGGGAAGAGGCCTGCGCTTATTGCAGACCTGGCCCGGCCTTCATGCAGTAGAGTTCAGGCACCGCTTCCTGCCGAGACGCATCATGTCCATCGCCGACCTTGCCTGGATCTGGATACCGATCACCCTCTGGGCGGCCTTCGCCCAGACGATCCGCAATGCCACCCAGCGCCATCTGGTGGCCGGGCTGGGCACGCTGGGGGCGACGCTGGTGCGCTTCCTCTATGGCCTGCCCTTCGCCATCGCCTGGCTGCTGCTGGTCTGGGGTGCGTCGGGCGAGGCAGTGCCGGGTCCGAACTGGTCCTTCCTGTTCTGGGTGGCGGAAGGGGCGGTGGCGCAGATCGCCGCCACGGCGTTGCTGCTGCGGGCGATGGCGGAGCGCAATTTCGCGCTGGGCGTGGCCTATTCCAAGACCGAAATCCTGCAGGTCGCGGTGTTCGGCGCGGTGCTGATCGGCGATCCGGTCACCCTGCCGGCGGTCATCGCCATGCTTGTGGCGACGGCGGGCGTGATGCTGGTCTCGCTGCCGGCGGGCAAGATGTCGCTGTCCGCGCTGATCGCCGGCCTCGGTTCCCGCCCGGCGCTGCTGGGCATTGCGTCGGGTACGATGTTCGCGCTGTCGGCGGTGGGCTATCGCGGCGCGGCGCTGGCGCTGGAGCCGGCCTCTCCGGTCATGGGGGCAGCGACGGCGCTGGTCTGGGCGCAGACCATCCAGACCGTGCTGCTGGGCGGCTGGCTGCTGGCGCGTAACGCGCCTGTCGTGCTGGCCGTGCTGAAGGCCTGGCGGCTGTCGCTGCTGGCTGGGATGATGGGGGCGCTGGCCTCCATCGGCTGGTTTACCGCCATGGCGCTGGAGCCGGTCGCCAATGTCCGCACGCTGGGACTGACCGAGTTGCTGTTCAGCCTGATCGTCTCGCAGCGCGTGTTCCGCGAGAGCCTGTCGCGGCGGGAGATGATCGGGCTTGCCCTGGTGCTGATCGGACTTGTCGGCATTGTCCGTGTGGCCTGACGGGACTCCGCCGCGCGGCTTGGTCGTGGGAGTTAGGTTGGAATTTAAAGATCGTTAACTTTCTTGGCGTATGGTTACCGCACACGAAAAGCGGTGAGTTGGCATCGGCGATGGAAAAAGCGACCCAGTTCCAGTTTCAGCATCGTCTGTTCAAGATCGAGGGCGGCCATTTCCGCCGCGATTCCCTGACGGGTGAGCCTGTCTATAACCTGCCGTCGGACGATCTGAAGGTCGTGCTGCCGATCAATGCGCTGCGCACGGAATTCAGGATCGAAGGCGATCATCCCGACGCGCCGCTGATCGACCTGGTCGGCCAGGCGCTGAAGCATGTGCGGGAAGTGCATCCCGGCGATTCCATACCCAACGAGGTGATTGACGGCTCTGCCTCCTGGAGCATCGAGCCGCGCCATTACAAGCGCGCGCGCATGCGCATCGATGTGCAGCTTGCCTCCTGGGTGTCCGGCGACGAGCAGGTGCTGGTCGATGAGGACCTGCTGGAGCAGGTGGCCGATGACCCCAAGACCAAGGAAAAGCTCGATCGCGCCATTACCCGCCTGGGCAGCGAAATCGGCGGTGGGGCCGATGCCACCCTGTCGCCGACCGACCGGGTGAGCCAGCGCATCGAGGCGCTGGTGCGCGAACTCTCCTATCTCGAGGCTCTGCGGGAGCATTTTCTTGCCCTCGATTCCATCGCGCAGAAGCTTGAGAAGCTGATGAAGCTGTTCAAGACCAGCCGGGTGGTGAAGGACGAAATCAGCCGGGTAAAGGTGCTGTTCTCGACGCCGGAGAAGGATATCAAGGCGATATTCACCGATATGGACGATCATACGTCCGAAGTGCGCAGCCTGGTGCTGAATTATGAGAACAGCGTCAGCTATATCCGCGACAAGCGCGACCTGTTGCGCGGCTATTCGCTGGAATGGGATGAGATTTTCGATCTCTGGCGGGAGACGCCGATTGTCGCCGATGAGAATGCGGTGCGGCTGATCCGGTCGACCTATCAGTTCCTCAGCCAGCGCTATGCTCCGGTCGTGAAATGGACCGCCAGCGCGATGCGCTGATAGGCTTTTTCGCCTTTTGATTGCGTTCATATACAGAAACAATTTTTAATATCGGCCCTGGGATGTCATAGGGGCCGCTATGGCCGGCACGCCATCGATCCTGTTTGCCTGCCGTCTCGCAGGCGGGTGCTGTTATGTGGAGACCGCCGATGCCGGCGGCGTGCCAGATGGTGCTGTTTTTATCGGCCGGCAGGCGGACGGGCTGACGCGGTTCGGGCGGTTTCAGCCCGATGAACCGGCCATTGAGGCCGTAACCGGGCCGGATGCCTATCTGCAGCGCACTGCTGCCTATCCCACGGAGGTCCGCTTTGCCCTGCGCGAGGCGCTCGGGCTGGCGAGCACTCCTGCCTTCGGCCCCGATTTCGCCTGGCTGCAACGGTTGGAAGCGCTGCCGGCCCGGCAGCGCGCCGACCGCGCCTATGATTTCGGTGCCGGGCTGACGCTGGCGATACCCTGCGGCGATGCCGGCCTGTTCCTGCGCGGCTGGCTGTGGGACCCGCATGGTGCGGTGGAAGGGCTGACGCTGATCAGCCCCTTTGGTGAGCGCCCGCCTGTTACGCCACATTTTCTGCCGCTGAATGACGATCCGGTGCGCCGGCATTTTGCGCCGGACGGCCTGCCCGCCCATCCGGGCCCGCCGAATTTCGCCGCTTTCGTGCCACTGGCGCGCGATCCCCGCCATTGCCTGCAGGTCCGTCTGGAGATCGCCTTGCAGGGCGGCCTGACCGAGGAACTGGTATCTCCCGTGCATCGCCTGTCCCGGCCGCGGGGGCGCGATGCGCTGCTGGCCAGCCTGCCCGCCGAAGCGGTGACGCCGGCTCTGCTGGAAGAATGCGTGCACCCGGCGCTCTCCGCCCTGAATGGCGATCTGATGGCAGGCAGGTATCTGGCCGAAATTGAGGGTTTTGGTGCGGTACCTGCCTCGCCGACGGTCAGCATCATCGTGCCGCTCTATGGTGCCTATGATTTCCTCGATATCCAGGCGGCGCGCTTCGGCTTCGATCCCGGCCTGCGCGATGCCGAACTGATCTATGTGCTCGACCGGCCGGAGGATGCGGCGCTGGTGCGTGACCGGCTGGACGGGCTGCACCGCACCTACGGCCTCGCCTGCCGCCTGGCGGTGTGTGCGGAGAATTACGGCTATGGCCCGGCCTGCATGCTGGGGGCAGGGCTGGCCAACGCCCCGCTGTTGCTGTTCCTAAACGCCGATGTTGTGCCGGAAGAATCCGGCTGGCTGGCGCGGCTGGCGGCGTTCCACCGCGCCCAGCCGGATGTCGGTGTCACCGGGCCGCGCCTGCTGTTCCCCGATGGCGGCTTGCAGCATGCCGGACTGTTCTTCTCGCACGGGGAGCAGGACTGGTGGGTGAACCGGCATTACTGGAAGGGCTTTCCCGGCGATCATCCGCCAGCACTTGCCAGCCGCGAGGTGCCGGGCGTCACCGGCGCCTGCCTGATGATCGATGCCGGCCTGTTCCGGCAGGCCGGTGGATTCGATACCTGCTATGTGCTGGGCGATTTCGAGGATTCCACGCTGGCGCTGGCCTGCCGGGCGCTGGGACGGCGGAGCCATTACTGCGCCGATGTCGCGCTGGTGCACCAGGAGCGGACCTCGATGGCGCTGCATCCGGGTCATCGCGGCGGCATCGCCTCGGCCTATAATGGCTGGTTGCAGGACAGGGTCTGGGGCGAGGCCATCGCGGCGCTGATGGCTGATCCCGCCTTTGCCGAAACGCCGCTGCCCGTGCCCGCGTGATCCGGGTCCTGCATCTGGTCCACAACCATCCCGACGCGCATCCGGGCGGCACCGAGATTCAGGCACAGCGGCTGGTCCGGGCGCTGAACGCGGAGGGCAGGGTGGAGGCGCATCTGGCCGCCGCCACCCGGCAGCCGCCGCACCCCGGCACCATTCTGCGGCGCAGCCGGGGCGGGCGCGACACGCTGCTGGCCGGCGGTGCCTTTGACCGCTTTCTGCTGTCGCAGCGCGACCGCCGACATTTCCTAACCGACTTCACCCGCTTCCTCGCCCTGCTGAACCCGCAGGCGGTGCATCTCCACCATCTCTACGATCTGGGCGCGGAGATCGTGGCGGTAATCCGCCGCACCCTGCCGGATGCGCGCATCATCCTGTCGCTGCATGATTTTCACCTGCCCTGCCATCGTGACGGGCTGATGGTGACCGGGGAGGGGGCGCTGTGCGAAACGGCTCAGCCGAAGGCCTGCGCTGCCTGCTGTCCCGGCCTGTCGGCGGCGGATTTTCAGCGCCGTCGGTTGTTCCTGTCGGCGCATCTCGATCTGGTGGACGGCTTCATCGCCCCCAGCCTGTTCGCGCTGGAGCGTTATGCAGCATGGGGTCTGCCGCGCCGGAAGCTGCATCATTTGCCGAACATCGCGCCTGATGACTTGCCACCGGAGACTCTGCAGGATCGCCGCCGCGACCGGCTGGGCTATTTCGGCAATCTGCTGCCGCATAAGGGGCTGGTGGTGCTGCTGCGCGCCTGCGTCGCGCTGAAGCGGGCAGGGCAGCGCTTCAGCCTGTCGGTGCATGGCGACGACCGGCACATGCCGGACAGCTACCGGCAGGAGATCGCGCCGCTGCTGGCCGAACTGGGCGAGGCGGTGACGCTGCATGGTGGCTACGCCCCTGAGCAAGCGTCGCACCTCATGCGTGATATGGACTGGGGCGTGGCGCCATCCGTCTGGTGGGAGAACGATCCGCTGGTGCTGCAGGAGGCGCTGGCTGCCCGCCGCCCGGTGATCGCCTCGGACATTGGCGGCATGGCGGAGGTCATGCGGCGTCAGTCGCTCGGGCTGCTGGTGCCTGTATCAGACGCGGACGCGCTGGCCGAGATACTGGCGCGCTGCCTGGGCGAACCGGTGCTGTGGACCGACTGCCGGGCGGCGATGAAGCCTGACCCGGCACAGCATGATCTGGTGCCATTGCTGCGGCTGTACGGGGGTGTCTGACGGGGTAGCGGCAGAAGCAGCCAGCCGCCCTATGCTTCGAGACGGCGCTACGCGCCTCCTCAGCATGAGGTCACCTAGAGGCACCGCCGGAAATCCAACCATGACCTCGCCCTGAGGAGCCCGCATGAGCGGGCGTCTCGAAGGGCATTGGGGGCAGTATGAACGCCCTCTCCCGCAAGGGGAGAGGGAACGTAATTTTCCAGTCTAACCCCGCTTCCAGCTGGTGCCCTGCGGGCCATCCTCCAGCACGATGCCGGCATCGGTCAGCGCGTCGCGGATACGGTCGGCCTCGGCGAAGTTCCGGGCCTTGCGGGCATCCTGCCGGGCCTGGATCATCGCCTCGATCTCGGCGTCGGACAGCCCTGCGGAGGCCCCTTCCGGCTGCCAGCGGAACCAAGCCTCCGGATCTTCGACCAGCAGGCCGAGCAGCCGGCCGGCGGCCAGCAGCCGGGCCTTTGCCTCGGCGATCTCCGCATCGCTCTCGGCCTTGTTCAGCCGGGTCGCCAGCTCATGCAGATGCGCGAAGGCGAGTGGCGTGTTCAGGTCGTCCTCCAGTGCCGCCAGCACCTCGAACGGTACCTCGCCCGGCGCCGATGGCAGGGCAGGTCCGCGCCGCAGCGCCGTATAGAGCCGGTCGAGCGCGGTCTTGCATTCCTTCAGATGCGCGCGGCTCCAGTTCAGTGGCTGGCGGTAATGGCCGGCCAGCAGGGCATAGCGGATGGCCTCGCCCGGCGCGTCGCCGCGCAGCTCCCGCACCGTGACGATGTTGCCGATGGACTTCGACATCTTCTCGTCCTCGACGGTGAGGTAGCCATTATGCACCCAGTAGCGGGCGAAGAAGCTGGCGCCACTGGCGCAGCGCGACTGCGCGATCTCGTTTTCATGGTGCGGGAAGATCAGGTCCAGCCCGCCGCCATGGATGTCGAAGCTGTCGCCCAGATATTTGGCGCTCATCGCGGAGCATTCGATGTGCCAGCCGGGCCGGCCGCGGCCCCAGGGGCTGTCCCAGCCGGGAATGTCTGGTTCCGACGGTTTCCACAGCACGAAGTCCGCTGCGTCCTTCTTGTAGGGCGCGACCTCGACGCGGGCACCGGCGATCAGCTCGTCACGGTTACGCCGCGACAGCTGGCCGTAATCCGGCATTGAGGGCACGCTGAACAGCACATGCCCGTCCGCCGCATAGGCATGGCCCTTGTCGATCAGTGTCTCGATCATCGCGATCATCTCCGCGATATGCTGGGTGGCGCGCGGCTGCACATCCGGTTCCAGCACGCCGAGCGCGCCCATATCCTCCAGATAGGCCTGCGTGGTGCGCGCGGTGATCGTGCCGATCTCCTCGCCCGTCGCCTTGGCTTTGGCGTTGATCTTGTCGTCCACGTCGGTGAAGTTGCGGGCGTAGGTGACGGTCGGATAGAGCGCCTTCAGCACCCGGTACAGAACGTCGAACACGACCGCCGGCCGCGCATTCCCGATATGGGCATAGTCATAGACCGTGGGGCCGCAGACATACATCCGCACATTGCCCGGATCGAGCGGCTGGAATTCCTCCTTCTGGCGGGTCAGCGTATTGTGCAGGTAGAGCGGCACGGCAAGTCTCTTCGGTGATCGGACGATAGGATGGCGAGGCGGCGCGGATCAGCGTCGACAGAGCCGGTCCAGCACGCGCGCGCGGCCGATCAGCGGTAGCAGATTGGCAAGCTCCGGTCCATGCTCGCGGCCGGTCAGCGCGAGGCGCAGCGGCAGGAACAGCGCCTTGCCCTTGCGGCCGGTGGCCTCCTGCACGGCTTTCGTCCATGCCTTCCAGGTGCTGGCGTCCCAGGGGTCGGGCGGTAGCAGGCCGGCTGCCTTGTCCAGAAGTTCCGAGTCCGCCGGCGGGGGTGTCTCGACCGGTCCAGCGACGATGCGCTGCCAGTCCGCGATATCCGACAGGCGCTGGATATTGCCCTTCACCGCCTCCCACAGCGCGGCATCGGCACCTTCCGGCAGCCGGTCCGCCACTGCCGCATAGGGCAGGGCGTGCAGCAGCTTCGCGTTCATCGCCGTAAGATCGTCCTCCGACAGGCGCGGCGTGGCATGGCCGAATTTCGCGATGTCGAAGGCCTCGATCAAAGACGGCCAGTCCGGGCAGGGTTCTGGTGGTTCGCCCTGACCCAGCCGCAGCAGCAGGGAGGCGATGGAAAGCGGCTCCAGCCCGCTGTCGCGCAGGCTCTCCAGCGACAGGCTGCCGATGCGCTTGGACAGGCCCTGGCCCTCGGCATCGCTGATCAACGGCAGATGCGCGAAGGCCGGGGCGGCGAAGCCCAGCGCCTCGAACAACTGCAACTGCACGCCGGTGTTGGACAGGTGATCGGCACCGCGGATGATGTGAGTGACAGCCATCTCGCCATCGTCCATCACCGAGGCCAGCGTGTAGAGCGGCACGCCATCGGCGCGGACCAGCACGGGGTCGCTCATGCTGGCGATCTGGATGTGGCTGTCGCCCTGCACAAGGTCCGCCCATCGTGGATCGTCGCCCTGCAGCAGGAATCGCCAGTGCGGGCGGATACCCTTTGCTTCCAGCGCCGCCTTGTCGGCATCGCCGAGGGCCAGTGCGGCGCGGTCATACACTGGCGGGCGTCCGGCGTTCAGCTGCGCCTTGCGCTTCAGCGCCAGCTCCTCCGGCGTCTCGTAACAGGCATAGAGCCGGCCGGACGCCTTCAGCCTGTCGATGGCGGCGTCATAGCGGTCCAGCCGGTCGGACTGGCGGGCGAACTCGTCCCATTCAATGCCAAGCCAGGCGAGGTCGGATTCGATGGCAGCGGCGAATGCCGCCGTCGAGCGTTCCCGGTCGGTATCGTCGAGGCGCAGCAGGAAGCGCCCGCCGCTCTTCCGCGCGAACAGGGAATTCACCAGCGCGATGAAGGCATTGCCCAGATGCAGCCGGCCGGTCGGGCTGGGCGCGAAGCGGACCAGGGTCATGCCAGCGCCTTACGTGCCCTGGAAGGCGTTGGTGATCGGGTAGCGGCGTTCCCGCCCGAAGGAGCGGCGGGTGATCTTCACGCCCGGCGGGGCCTGGCGGCGCTTGTATTCGGCGCGGTCCAGCATCCGCCAGATGCGCATGACAAGGTCGCGGTCCTTGCCGCCCGCCACGATCTCCGACACCGGCATCTCATCCTCGATCAGATGGCCCAGGATTTCGTCCAGCACCGGGTAGGGCGGCAGGCTGTCCTCGTCCTTCTGGTCGGGCTTCAGCTCGGCAGAGGGCGGCTTGGTGATGATGCGCTCCGGCACCACCGTGCCGGACGGGCCCAGCAGCCCCAGCGGCAGGCCGGTTATATCCGCCTGGTTGCGCCATCGGCACAGTTCGAACACGGTTGTCTTGTAGACATCCTTCAGCGCGTTGTAGCCGCCGCACATATCGCCATAGAGCGTGGCATAGCCGACCGACATTTCCGACTTGTTGCCGGTGGTCAGCACCATATGGCCGAACTTGTTGGAGATCGCCATCAGCGTGATGCCGCGCGCGCGGGATTGCAGGTTTTCCTCGGTCGTGTCGGTGGGCAGGCCGTCGAACACTGGCTGCAGCATCAGATCGAAGGCCTGCATGGCCGGGCCGATATTGATGCTGTCCAGCCGGGCGCCCAGCAGGCGCGAGGCCTCCGCAGCATCCTCCAGGCTTTCGTCGCTGGTGTAGGGGGAGGGCATCATCACCGTCCACACCTTGTCGGCACCCAGCGCATCGACGGCAATCGCCGCCGTCAGCGCCGAATCGACGCCGCCCGACATGCCGATGACGACGCCGGGAAACCGGTTCTTCAGCACATAGTCGCGCACACCCAGCACCAGGGCCTGATAGATTGTCTCATGGTCGGCGGAGGGGGGCGTCATCTCGCCTGGCGCGCAGACCCAGCCATCGCCCTCGCGGGTCCAGCGGGTGACGGTGACACCTTCCTTCCAGGCCGGCATCTGCACCGCCAGCGACCGGTCAGCGTTCAGCACGAAGGAACCACCATCGAACACCAACTCGTCCTGGCCGCCCAGCTGGTTCAGATAGGCCAGCGGCAGGCCGGATTCGACAACCCGCGCGGTGGCGATATTCAGGCGGGTATCCAGCTTGGCGCCCTCGAAGGGGGAGCCGTTGGGCACCAGCAGCATCTCGGCGCCGGATTCCTCAAGGCACTCGACGACTTCCGGCGTCCAGATATCCTCGCAGATCGGCACGCCCAGCCGGATGCTGCGGAAATTCACCGGTCCCGGCAGCGGCCCTGCCTGGAACACGCGCTTCTCGTCGAACACGCCATAGTTCGGCAGGTCGTATTTGAAGCGCAGCGTCTGAACCTTGCCGCCATCCAGCAGGGCGATGGCATTGTGCAGCTTCTCGCCTTCCGGTCCGGTCACGCGCCAGGGCGTGCCCAGCAGCACCGCCGGGCCGCCATCGGCGGTCTCCTTCGCGAAATGCTCCACCGCCTCCATGCAGGCGGCGACAAACATGCGCTTCAGCACCAGATCGTCCGGCGGATATCCCGATAGGAACAGTTCGCTGGTCAGCAGCAGGTCGGCGCCCTTGGAGGCGGCCTCCGCCCGCGCCTTGCGCAGCCTGGCGAGATTGCCGTCGATATCGCCGACGGTCGGGTTCAGTTGCGCGAGCGCAAGGGCGAGCGTGTCTGTCATGTGCGGTAGAATGGCCCCGGAAGCTTCATGTCGGGATAGTAATGCTGCGTCATGATGGTGGGCCTCCCCTCACCCAGCTACAGCTAGGCTCAGTTCCTTCGCCAAGCTTTCGCAACCCTCTCCCCTTCCGGGGCGAGGGAAATGATTATGATACCCTTTATATAGTCCCTCGCCCCCTTGGGGGAGGGGGTTGCGCAGCCTTGTGAGCGAAGCGAACTAGGCGGAGCTGGGTGAGGGGGTGACTCCCCATCAAATCACCTTCGCACCCTTCAAAGTGGCGCGTTCTTCCGCGCTCAGCCCCAGCAGATCGCCATAGATCGCGTCATTGTCCGCGCCCAGCGCCGGCCCCAGGCTGGCGACACGGCCCGGCGTGTCGGACAGGCGCGGCAGCACGTTGGGAATCACCACCTCGCCAGCCAGTTCGTCCACCAGGCGCAGCAGGTTGCCGCGCGCGGCGAAGTGCGGGTCCTCGGCGATGTCGGCGATGGAGTTGATCGGACCGCACGGCACCTCGCCCTTGACGCAGGCCGCCATCACCTCGTCGCGGCTCATGGAATGCATCCAGGCTGCCACCAGCCCGTCCACCTCCTTGTGGCGCGCGAGGCGCTGGCGGGTGGTCCGGAACATGTCCTCGGCCGCCAGCTCGGGCCGGCCCATGACCTGCGCCAGCCGCTCGAACATCTTGTCGGAGGTGCAGGCGATGGCGACGAACCTGCCGTCGCCGCAGCGGAAATGGCCATGTGGGCAGGCATTGGTGGTGCCGGTGCCCTCCGGCTCGCGCAGCTTGCCGATCTTGAAGAAGGCCGGGGCCAGCTCGTCCAGCGCGCGGAACACCGATTCGTACAGCGCCATGTCGATATACTGGCCGGCACCCGTCTTGTCGCGCTGGCGCAGCGCCAGCAGCACGCCGATGGCGCCATAGAGGCCGCTCATATAGTCGGCGAGCGAGGTGGAGCCCGGCGTCACCGGCAGCTCGCCCGGCAATCCTGCCAGATAGGTCAGCCCGCCGAAGGCATGCGCGATACGGGCGAAGCCCGGGCGGTCGCGGTAGGGGCCATCCTGCCCGTAGCCCGAGACCCGCAGCATGACCAGGCGCGGGTTGATCTTCTTCAGCTCCTCCCAGCCCAACCCCCATTTCTCCAGCGTGCCAGGGCGGAAATTCTCGCACAGCACATCGGCTTTCGCGATCAGCTGGCGGAAGATCTCGGCACCCTTCGGGTCGCGCAGGTTCAGGGTAACGCTCTTCTTGTTCCGCCCCTCGGACAGCCAGGCCAGCGTATCGCGCGCGGCCGGCGTGCCGAACTTGCGGAAGGGGTCACCCTCACCGGGCTGCTCGACCTTGATCACCTCGGCGCCGAATTCGCCCAGGATAGAGGCGGCGAAGGGGGCGGCGATGAAGGTCGCGCAATCCAGCACGCGGATGCCGGACATCGGCAGATCGGCGGGGGCCGGATTGGGGGCCAGACCGGCAGCGTGACGGGTCGTCTCAGACATGGGAATTCCGCAGTTTCGGGCGTTTTGTGATTATCGTTGGACGAACCCTATCGGGCAGCCGGAAACCGATCAAGCGACCAGTGAATCGGCGAAGATATCCTCGCCGGCCAGCCAGACCTCGGCCGCGTCGGCACGGTCCAGCGCCACGCCAAGGGCGGCCGCCAGATCGAGCTGGGCGTCGCGGTAGCCGGCGCTCGACAGGCCGTCCACCATTCCCCTTGTCAGCGCGCTGCCGATCTCGAACGGAAGCGGATAGCCTTCCATATAGAAATCATTGGCCTTTTCGAGAATCTCCGTGCGGCACGCCGCCTCATCGAAGGAATTGAAGCTGCGGCAGATCAGCGGCCGGGCCTCATACGCGGTGCAGCGGCCGTTTTCCAGCAGCGGGCAGGCCTGCCGGAAATGCCGCCGCGCCGCGCTTTCCAGCGGCAGCAGCAGCGCCTGCCGGGCAGCAATCCGGGTGCGCAGCGCCTCGATCGCTTCCGGCGAGAAAGTCGTGCGGATGTAGTGCGCCAGACGCAATACGGTGATCGCCTCCGTCACCACCGGCAAGTGACAGCAATGGCTGCAGCCAGCGGCGCAAGCAATCTCCTTCGTGGGCGGCAAGGAGGGCTGCAGGCTGTTCACTGCCCCGTCATGGATATCGGCAGCCCCCTTGGCCAGCGCATAGACCATGGTGGGGGTCCGATTCTGGGGCAAATGGCTGCAATTCTCCTGCATCGCCTCCGACAGTTCTCCCAGAATATCCTTCAGCGCAACGAGGCTCATCTATCCCCCGATGCCAGCCCGATAGGCGATCCGGGGGGCGATCCGGCCTTCTGCATCTCTTCCCAGCGCTGCATCAGGAATTCGCGGCCCAGCTTCACCATCGGCTTGCCGTCATAGGCGATGATGTCGGCGGTGGCGTAGGTCTCGCTCCACTTCTCCGGCAGGTAGGAGCCGGTGCCGATCACATCGACCGGCGCCTGGGAGACCGCCATCATCCGGCATTTTTCCGGCGAGAATCCGCTGGAGGCAACGATCCTGACCTTCGGGAAACCGGCCTGGTCCAGCTGTTCGCGCATGTGCCAGATGGCGGCGGAGGAGACGCCGGTGCCGATCAGGTAGCGCAGCTCCTTCTCGCTGCGGTAGCCGCGGATCGCCTCCGGGCAGTTGCGGTCCAGCACGGCGTAGCTCTGCGCCATATCCAGCCCCTCGACATGGCGGCCGCCATGGGTGTCCATGCGGACTGACGGGCGGCCGGCCGCTGCAAGCTCAGGGAATCGGCGGCAGACGTCCAGCGCGTCGGTGATCTCCTGCCCGAAATAATCGACCAGCACGGTCATCGGCTCGTCGGGATAGGCCTCATGCAGCATTTCCGCTGCGCGCAGGGTGGAGCCGGCATAGCCGATCAGCGCATGCGGCATGGTGCCCAGCCCCTGGTTCTGGCCGAAGAAATGCGCGGTCGCGTCGGTGGCGCAGCCGATGAAGCCGACGGCGCCGACCTTCTTCTTCGCCTTTTCGGAGCCGACCGAGGCACCATAGGCCATCAGCTCCATCATCTCCTGCCCGGCGCAGTGGCGGGCGTCCATCGCCAGGAACGCGACCTTCGGCAGATCGGAACAGATGGTATAGGCGTTGTAGGCGGCGACGCAGGCCGCGCCGATCTTCTGCAGGAAGATGGTCTCCAGATCGACCAGATGCAGGAACGGCCCGGTGATGTACATCATCGGATCGCCGGCGCCGACCCAGGCCCCTTCCTTGAAATTCGGCGCGATATCGAAGCTGGTGCCGCGTGCCTTCGCCACGCCCTGCAGCCAGTCGATGGCCAGGCGCGGCGCAAAGGTGACGGGCCGCCGCATGAACACGCCATAGGTGACGCGGGCATCGCCGAAGTGGCGGACGACCTCCTTGCTCTTCAGGAAGTATTTGTCCGTCAGCTTCGGAATATCGTTGATGTCGGGAGTCATCGCCCTTGCAGCCGCCCGCCTTGCGGCGGGCCGGCCCTTCCGTTGGTCCGCGGCTCCCTTCCCGGCGCGGTACTTAACCGACCGGGAAGGGGGCGTGGAAGGTTACTGTGCCGCCTGGACCCGCCGGTCGACGGTGCGGGATTCCTTGAGCTCGGCTGCCAGCAGGAAGGCCAGCTCCAGCGCCTGCGAGGCGTTCAGGCGCGGATCGCAATGCGTGTGGTAGCGGTCCTGCAGGGCTTCCTCGGTGATCGCCTGAGCGCCGCCGATACATTCGGTGACGTCCTGGCCGGTCATCTCGAAATGCACGCCGCCGGCATGGGTGCCCTCGGCCTGGTGCACGTCGAAGAAGCGCCGCACCTCGGTGAGGATCTGGTCCACCGGCCGGGTCTTGTAGCCGGTCGAGGATTTGATCGTGTTGCCATGCATCGGGTCGGACGACCAGACCACCTTGCGGCCCTCCCGCTCGACCGCGCGGATCAGCGGCGGCAGGTGCTTTTCCACCTTGTCGTGGCCCATGCGGGCAATCAGCGTCAGGCGGCCCGGCTCGTTCGTCGGGTTCAGGATGTCGATCAGACGCAGCAGATCGTCGGTCGGCAGGCTGGGCCCGCACTTCAGGCCGATCGGGTTCTTGATGCCGCGGCAGAATTCGACATGTCCACCATCCGGCTGGCGTGTCCGGTCGCCAATCCACACCATATGGGCGGAGGTGTCGTACCAGTCGCCCGTGGTCGAATCGACGCGGGTCATCGCCTGCTCGTAGGGCAGCAGCAGCGCCTCGTGCGAGGTATAGAACTCGGTCTCGCGCATCTGCGGAACGCTGTCGCCGGTGATGCCGCAGGCATTCATGAAGGCCAGGCATTCGTCGATACGGTCGGCGATCTCGGCATAGCGTTCGCCCTGCGGGCTACGCTCCACGAAGCCCAGATTCCAGCGATGCACCGAATGCAGGTCGGCGAAGCCGCCCTGGCTGAAGGCGCGCAGCAGGTTCAGCGTCGATGCCGATTGGTTATAGGCGCGCAGCATGCGCTGCGGGTCGGGCTGACGGGCCTCGGCCTCGAACTCCATGCCGTTGATGATGTCGCCGAGATAGCTCGGCAGCGACACGCCGCCGATCTCCTCCGTGGGGGAGGAACGCGGCTTGGCGAACTGGCCGGCCAGACGGCCGACCTTCACCACCGGCACAGCACCGCCGAAGGTCAGCACAACCGCCATCTGCAGCAGTACCTTGAAGGTGTCGCGGATGTTGTTCGGATGGAATTCCTTGAAGCTTTCGGCGCAATCACCGCCCTGCAGCAGGAAAGCCTTGCCTTCCGACACCTTGGCCAGCGCCTTCTTCAGCTTGCGGGCCTCGCCGGCAAAAACCAGCGGCGGATAGACCGAGAGCTGTTCTTCGGCAGCGGTCAGCGCCTCTGCGTCCGGATAGGACGGCATGTGCTTTACCGGCTTCGTGCGCCAATTCTCAGGCGACCATTTCTCGGCCATCATCTTCACTCCCGCAGCGGAACCTGTCCCGGTTCCTATTTCGTATCCCAATTCCGTATTACTGTGCCGCCAACCGGCATTTATCCACAAGTGGGTTGTCCTGTTTAGCAGCGTCAAGCGGGGCATGCCAGAAAAACGGCGTATCTGCCGGCAGGTATGCGCAGGGGAGGCATGCCGTGGGATGGCTTGTTCCGTCGTCTGCGGTTCTAGGGATGCGGATCGGGGAAACCGTGCCGTTCCGACAAGGCGGCGAGGATGGCGTCCTTGCCGGCGACCAGCGCCCTTCCTTCATGCGTGCCGGTCTGGTGCGCCGACGACGCGCCTTCCGCCAGCACGAGCAGGGGCACGGACTGGTTTGCCTCGCCGGCCAGGGCGATGACCGGCTGCCTTGGGCGGGGCCAGGCGATCCGCACGACATCCAGGCGTTTGGCAAGCTCAGGAAAGGACGCCAGCACCCCCTCCATCAGCGCGCAGTGCCAGCAATAGAAGTGCTGGCCGGGGTAGGCGGGGTCCGTGAAGTCCGGGCGCAGCAGGAACAGCGTGTCGCGGTTCATCATCGTCCTCGATGGCTCAGGGGTGGGGTCATCTTTTAACATTCAACAAAGTGGTTGACTATCGAAATTGGCCGCTTATATTCAACCGCATGGTTGAACATGAAATCACACGACTGGATACGGTGTTCCACGCCCTCGGCGACCCAACGCGGCGGCAGATGCTGCACGCGCTGGCCGGTGGCGAGAAGACAGTAAGCCAGCTGGCCGACCCCTTCGCGATTTCGCTGGCGGCGGCCTCCAAGCACATCAAGACGCTCGAAAAGGCCGGGCTGATCCGCCGCGAGGTACGCGGCCGAACCCATCTCTGCCGGCTCGAACCGGGACCGCTGGCCAGCGCGCATGAATGGCTGGGCTTCTACCAGCGCTTCTGGACCGAGCGTCTGGACATCCTTGAGCGCCTGCTGCGCGAGCAGGATGCCGGCAATCAACGTCAACCCTCACCACCCAAGCCCCCTGAAGGAGACAAGACATGACCGACACCATGACCCTCGATGCCTATGGCCGGCTGATCGAGCCCGCCACGCTGAAGATCCAGCGCCTGCTGCCCGGTCCCATTGACCGCGTCTGGGCCTATCTGACGGATGGCGAGCTGCGCCGCCAGTGGCTGGCGTCCGGCGTGATGGGCAGCAAGCCCGGTACCAGCTTCGAGTTCGTCTGGCGCAATGACGAGCTGACCGATCCCCCCGGCCAGCGCCCGGCGCATATGCCCGAAGAGCACCGCATGACCTGCACCATCCTGGAGTTCGAGGCGCCGCACCGGCTGGTCATCAGCTGGGGCGAGAAGCAGACCGGCCAGGTCGATTTCTCGCTGGAGGAGCAGGGCGACAAGGTGATGCTGACCATCATCCACCGCCGCGTGCCCGACCGGAACGTCCTGCTGAACGTGTCCTCGGGCTGGCATGCGCATCTGGACATCCTGGCCGCGCGTCTGGCCGGCACGACACCGGCCCCGCACTGGGACCACTGGGTCAGCCTGCGGAAGGAATATGAGCAGCGCCTGCCGGCGTGAGGCGGTTATACGCGGTTATCTCTGGCCGTCATTCCCGCACTTGTTGCGGGAATCCAGGCCTCGGTTCGCTTCGGCATCGCCTATGCGGGCTGGACCATGGACCCCCGCAAAAAGTGCGGGGGTGACGGAAGGAGGGTGGGCATTCCAACAGAGCGCTCCGTCTTGACAGGCTCCGCGCCCCTCTTTACCGTCCGCTCCGTCATTGGGGAGTAGCCGTCCCCCTTCGCACCAGTTGCGATTGAGGGGAGACCGCATCAACAGACTTGGAGCCGTCGCTGGTTCCATGGTGCGGGAAGCCAGTTTCCGGTTTGGCGAGACCTTTGGCATCGACGGCCGTCATTCGGGTCAGACGGCGGGCTGTCGATGTCACAGGTATGTCCGCCGTCCGGCCCCGATGAGTTCCATGGAAGCTTTCCTCGTTTCGACCGGTGTGGTGGCGCTTGCCGAAATCGGCGACAAGACGCAGCTGCTGGCGCTGCTGCTGGCTGCCCGCTATCGCCAGCCGGTGCCGGTGCTGCTCGGCATTCTGGTGGCGACCATCGCCAATCACGCGCTGGCCGGGATTGTCGGCGCGCTGGCGGCCGATCTGATCGGCGGTGACTGGCTGCGCTGGGCGGTGGGGCTGTCCTTCCTGGCCGTCGCGGCCTGGATGCTGGTGCCCGACAAGCTGGATGATGAGGAAACCCCGCGCTTCCGCGGACGCGGTGCCTTCCTGGCGGCGCTGATCTCCATGTTCCTGGTCGAGATGGGCGACAAGACGCAGATCGCCACCGTGGTGCTGGCGGCGCGCTTCGAGTCGCTGATCGCCGTCATTGCCGGTACCACGGCAGGCATGATGATCGCCAATACCCCCGCCGTGCTGCTGGGCGAGGCGGCGGCCCGCCATGTGCCGCTGAAACTGGTGCATGGAGCGGCGGCGGCGATTTTCGCGGTGATCGGCATCACCGTGCTGCTTGGCTTCGACGGGCTGACGTGACAGGCTCTGAAAGCAATCAGTGTTCCTTACAGCTTTGGAGCTTTCCTCATGGCCGAGTATCCCGCCGCCATCGCGACCCAGCAGGTGGATAATGAGCGCGTCTGCGTGACCGAGTGGCGCTTCCCTCCGGGCCATGCGACCGGCTGGCACAAGCACGGTTACGATTATGTCGTGGTGCCGATGACGGACGGCGTGCTGACGTTGCAGCATCCCGATGGCAGCCGCACCGAAGGTCCGATCAAGATGGGCCAGTCCTATTACCGCGATTCCGGCGTCGAGCATGACGTCATCAACCTGACCGCCCGCGAGATCGTCTTCGTCGAGATCGAGTTCAAGACGCCGCGCCCCTGATTAGTCATTCCCGGCCCCAAGCCCCATGGGGTGCCGGGAATCCAGGCTTCGGCTTACTCGACAGGCATCCAGCTAGCGGAGACCTGGGCCCCCGGTACAAGACCGGGGGTGACGGTTGGAGTGGATGGCGGGTGAGGGGAGATCGGGAGGAACCGCCCATGCCAACGCATGCACCGACATCACCGTCCGAAGCACTCGCCGGGCTGTGGCGGCTGCTGGGGCAGCCGGAGTCGGCGCTGTCGCGCGTCACCCTGACTGGGGCGGAGCCGGCACTGCCATCCTCCTTCGCGGTCGGGACGGCGGCACAGGCCAGCATCGCCGCTTCCGCGCTGGCGGCGGCGGAGCTGGACCGGCTGCGCAAAGGGCGCGAACAATCCGTCAGCGTCGATATGCGCCATGCTGCCGTGGAGTTCCGCAGCGAGCGCTATCTGCGCGTCGATGGCGGCCCCGCACCGGAGCTGTGGGACAGCATCGCCGGCACCTATCGCTGTGGCGACGGGCGCTGGGTGCGGCTGCACACCAATTTCCCGCATCACCGCGAGGGCGTACTGGCGATCCTGGGCTGCGCCGGCGAGCGCGCGGCGGTTGCCGAGGCGCTGAAGGGCTGGAAGGCGGAGGATTTCGAGCAGCGGGCCGCCGATGCCAGGCTGGTCGTCACCGCCATGCGCAGCTTTGCCGAATGGGACGCGCACCCGCAGGGGCAGGCGGTCGCTGCATTGCCGGTCATGAGCCTGGAGAAGATCGGCGACGCCCCGCCCCTGACGCTTCCGCCCGATGAACGGCCACTTTCCGGTGTGCGGGTTCTCGACCTGACGCGCATCATTGCCGGCCCGGTCGCCGGGCGCACGCTGGCCGCCCATGGCGCCGACGTGCTGCTGGTGACCGCGCCGCATCTGCCCTCGGTCGCGCCGCTGGTGATCGATACCGGGCGCGGCAAGCGGACAACGCAGCTCGACCTGCGTGCGGCGGCGGACAAGGAACGGTTCACGGCGCTGCTGCGTGATGCGCATGTTCTGGTGCAAGGCTACCGGCCGGGCGGCATCGAGGCGCTCGGTTTCGGGCCGGAACAGGCGGCGGCGATCCGTCCCGGCATCATCTATGTGACGCTATCGGCCTATGGTCCTGACGGGCCGTGGGCCGGGCGGCGCGGCTTCGATTCGCTGGTGCAGACCGCATCCGGCCTGAATGTGGCGGAGGCCGAGGCTGCCGGCATCGACGGGCCGAAGCCGTTGCCCGCACAGGCGCTCGACCATGCGTCGGGCTATCTGATGGCCTATGGCGCGATGGCCGCGCTCGCCCGGCAGATGCAGGAGGGCGGCAGCTGGCATGTGCGCGTGTCGCTGGCGCAGACCGGGCACTGGCTGCGCGGGCTGGGCCGTATCGAGGGCGGGTTCTCGGCCCCCGATCCGTCACAGGAGGATGTCGCCGATTTGCTGGAAGAGAGCCAATCGGGCTTCGGGCGGCTGAGTGCCGTGCGCCATGCCGGGCTGCTGTCGGAAACGCCGCCAGTCTGGGAGCGGCCTTCCATGCCGCTCGGCAGC
The DNA here is from genome assembly GCF_000299935.1 of Oceanibaculum indicum P24. Lineage (NCBI taxonomy): Bacteria > Pseudomonadati > Pseudomonadota > Alphaproteobacteria > Rhodospirillales > Oceanibaculaceae > Oceanibaculum > Oceanibaculum indicum. The sequence goes on from NZ_AMRL01000026.1 coordinate 34,460, forward strand.
CAGGAGCCTGTCTGGCTTTAGGCAGCTGGCCGGAACGGGCCGCGCCGCCCGCCCTTCGGTCCCCGGAACAGCAGGAACGGGTTGGGCAGCTTGCCCGCCACGCCGCGCAGCTTGCCGGTCAGCTTCGGAATGCTCATCACATTGGCGATACGCCGGTCGAGGAAGGCCCATGTCGCCTCGTGCCCTTCCGACTTGTCCTCCAGCCAGTACAGCAGCGTCGTGGAATAGACGCCGGCCAGCAGGGCGCGCTTGGTATAGAAATTATAGTCCGTGGCGGTGTCGCCCGCCGCGTACCAGATGGCATCCACCGTGCGGTAGAGCGATTTCAGCGCCAGGCCGGCATGCTGCGGCAGGGCGGTGAAGGCGAGCGCCTTGCGCACCGCTTCCTTGTGGTCGGCGGCCTGTTCCAGCCGCACGCGGATCGCAGTGGCGATACGCTCGCGCACCTTCATCGACGGCAGGTCCATCTTGTCCAGCGCGTCCAGCATCTCGCGGTCAGCCTTGGCGATGAAATGCGCAACCGCATCCGCCGCCCCGCCTGGGAAGGCGCGCTCGACCGCTTCAGGCGGCAGTTCCAGGTCGGCAGCACCATGGCGCAGCGCCTGCGCGGCCCATCCATCGAAGGCGATGTGCGGCAGCGTCGCCTCGATCAGCGCGTCGCGCAGGGTGGGAAGATCGTCCATATCCATCTTCTTGCTAGCGGTTCGGGCCATCAGGACACCTTTGCCGGTTGCGGAAACGGGGCCGCCGTACCGGCGGCGATCAGTTCGTCGGTGAAGCCGAAGCTTCGCATATCGGTCATGCGCATGGGGTAGAGCATCCCGTCCAGATGGTCGCACTCATGCTGCACGACACGGGCATGAAAGCCGCCAACCTCACGCTCCACCATCGTGCCATCGAGGCGCAGCCCGCGATAGCGGATACGCGCGGGGCGCGGCACCTCGCCGCGCATGCCGGGGATCGACAGGCAGCCTTCCCAGCCTAGCGCGATCTCATCGCCCAGCGGCGCGATCTCCGGGTTGATCAGCTCGATCAGCTCTTGTGGCTGGTCGTCCGGTGCCCCCGTCGTGCGGTGCGGCGGCACGGCGAAGATGACGACGCGCAGCGGCACGCCGATCTGCGGTGCAGCAAGGCCGGTGCCGCCGACGGCGGCCAGGCTGTCCTTCAGATCCTCCACCAGCGCGGCGATGGCGGGGCTGGCCGGGTTCTGGACCGGGTCGGCAATGCGGGCCAGCACGGGGTGGCCCATGCGCAGGATCGGTTTTATGCTCATAATCAGCAATATGGGGCGCGGTGCGGTGTCGGTAAAGCCGACTCGACCCCCTTCACAAGCGGGAAGGCTTATGCTATCAAGCGCGCCTCTCGATGGATGGAAGTCGGTCGGGCCCTATGGCGCGCCCTGATCCGTCCCGAACGAATTAGACCTTAGGAGCAGTATCTGCCGTGCAAGTAGTCGTCCGTGACAATAACGTCGATCAGGCCCTCCGCGCCCTCAAGAAGAAGATGCAGCGCGAAGGTGTCTTCCGGGAGATGAAGCTGCGCCGTAACTACGAAAAGCCGTCCGAGAAGCGCGCCCGCGAAAAGGCGGAAGCCGTGCGCCGGCATCGTAAGCTGCTGCGCAAGCGCCTGGAGCGCGAGGGCTTCTAAACAGCCCTTCTTCCCTTGCACGGGACATTTTAAGCCGCCTCGGTGAGGCGGCTTTTTGTGTTGCCAGAAGGACTTATTCCTCCGCCAGCCTGCGCAGGTTTTCACCATTCAGGCGGAAGAAGATTTTCTCCTCCCGCCGCTGCGCGCCGATGGCATCGTAGAAGCGCAGCGTGTCCGGGCTGCCGGATTCGGCCGTCCAGTCGATGCGGGCGTAGCCGCGCTCCAGCGCCAGCGCCGCGATCCGGCGCATCAGCTGCCGGCCCAGCCCATGGCCGCGCCAGGCCTCCCGCACGAACAGATCCTTGATGAAGAAGGCCGGCCGCGAGGCGTTGGTGGAATAGAGCGTCGCCAGCGTGGCGATGCCGGCGGCCTGCCAGCCCTCGCCGTCATCGGCCTCGGCCAGCAATATCTCGAACTTGGCGGTGCCGCCGAAATCATGCTGGCGCAGCTTAGCCTCGGTCGCCTCGACCGTCTGGACATCCGGCGAGCGGTAATACAGGTCGATGTCGCGGATCAGCCCGGCGATGGCCGGAATGTCCTCAGCACCGGCCAGCCGCAGGCGGATGTCCGTCATCGCTCAGAAGCCGAACATATGGTCCAGGCTGAAGGCGCCGTCCGGCCCCGCCTCGCGGATCAGCCCGTGGAAGCCGAACAGCCGGCAGGTCACGTCGCGGATCAGGATATAGGCACCATCGCCGGCCTTCGCCCGCGTGGCCGCGTCGAACACCGCCGAATAGCGGAAGAAGAAGCTGCCGGAGCAGGCGATTTCCACCCGCTTCGTGGCGATCTCCTCACCTTTTGCCGAGGTCAGCACCAGATCGGTCTGCGAGGTGCCGTGCCAGGGGGTGGAGGCCGGGTAGATCAGGTGGCAGATCGTGTCCAGCGGTTCGGAGCCGAGGCGCAGGAACAGCCGGGTCGAGAGACCGGGCGCGCGGCCGGCATAACTCTGTGGCTCGTTCCTGTAGGTCAGCACGGTGTTGAAAATATGCGCGCCGAAGCTGGAATCGGCGGCATGGCCGGTCAGCCGGTCGCGGTAGCGGAACAGCCCGTGCAGCCAGCCATCGCCGCTGCCGCCATCGGCGAAATCATAGATCAGCTCGACATGGCCGTAGCCGCCCTTCAGATGGCCGTTCACCAGCCCCTTCAGCTCGACCGCGACACTGTCGCTGCGCTTCAGCGTACCAAGGCGCTGCTGTGCCACCTCGTGGCCCTTCTCGTCATAGACCGCGACCGCGACCGGGAGGGTGTCCTGCGTCGTCGCCATCGGCGTCGGCAGCAGGATCGATTCGAAACGGTCGGTCGGCAGCACCGGGGCCGGCAGCACGAAGCCCTTGCCCATCAGGTTGGAAATCTCCGGCAGGCGCGGATCGGGCTTCAGATCGACGCGCTCCACATTGGCATGCGCGATGCGGCGGCGGCCATTTTCCTGCACCACCTCATAGCGTGGGCGGACGATGTACTTGCCGGCCTGAATCTCGATCTGCTGCGGCCAGCGTGCACCGGGCAGCAGTTCGGCCACCTCCAGCGCATGGCAGCCGAAACCGGGAATTTCCCGGTCGAGCCAGGCGATCTGCGGGCTGCCCATCAGGTTGAGGCCGATGCCGCCGGCCGGGATCGGGGCGGGATGTGCGTTCTGCAGCCACAGCAGCACCCGCTCGCCCTCCGCCGGGGCGGGCAGTCCGGCATAGAAATCGGCGGGCCAGGCATTGGCGTCATGGGTGCAGGACAGCACCGACGGCGCGTCGCCATAGGTATCCAGCGCGTATTTCACGACGTCATGGCCGCGCACCCCGATGGCGTGCAGGAACAGGCTGCCGCAGAAATCGCCGAGGCCGAGGCGGGCGCGAACCTCCTTGCTGTCCAGTACGACGCTGGCGGCGGCGTCCGGCAGTGTCTCGCGCCAGTCCACAAGCCGGTTGCCATCGGCATCGAACAGGCAGCACCAGAGCGAGACGCCGGTGGCGCCGTAGCCGGCCCAGTAATTCGCCGTCACCACCCGTGTATGGTGGCCGTCCCCGTCGCGGAACAGCGCGATGTTGGTGGCGAAGTTCAGCGGGTCGAGATAGGTGCGCCGGCTGGTCAGCATGGCGTCGGGCAGGCGGGCCTCATCCAGCGAGGCGATGGCCGCCCCGGCAGGCACCAGATGGCGGATATGGTCGATCAGCCGGGCGGCGTCATAGGCGACGACGAACACGGCCTTGGCTCCGCTGTCCTTCAGCGCCGTTACCGGCTGCGCCGGCTGGCCGAGCAGGGTATCGCCCACCTTGTCGATATTCTGGACATAGAGGCCGGCGAGGGTCAGCCCGCCCATGCCATGGATTTCCGCGAAGGGCTGCAGGAAGCCCAGCGGGTCATAGACCGCAACCGGCCCGGCCTTGCCGAGCTTCTCCAGCAGCGCGGTAATCGGCGCCAGCGACAGCGGATGGCCGATCGCCTTGAAGAAGGCGTGGCCGCCGGTCAGATTGTTGAAGGTCTCGATCTTCAGCGCCATGTCGCGTCGCTTTTCGGTTTCTTGTTATCGGGAGTGCCGGATCAGGCCGGCAGCAGCTTCTTGAAGAAGGCAGAGATGCGGTGCCGGCTGCGGCTGGCGGCCACGGCCTCCTCGCTGACCACCCAGTTCAGCTGGATGGAGCGGCGCTGGCCGACGAAGGGCTTGTGGCCGTGCCAGGCATTATCCACGCATTTGAAGGCGACCATGGTGCCGAAGCCGGGCGGCACCTCGGCGACATAATCCTCCAGGTCGCTGGACGACCGCAGCATGCGCAGCCGCCCGCCCTCGGCACCGTCCTGCCAGTCACGGTTCAGGTAGATCAGCACGGTGATCAGCTTGGTCTTGCTGTCGGTGTGGATGCGGCCATCCTTCTCCCGGCTCATGCCGCGCAGGGTGAAGGTGGTGGGGCGACCGGTCAGGTCGATGCCGAACTTGTCGGCAAAGGCATCGCGCACGGCATCGCCCTGAAGCTCCCCGATCAGCGCCTGCATGGCGGGGCCGGGGGTGACGGTGGACAGGTCGTAGCTGCCGCCCTTGCCGATATCCGGGAAATCGCGCTCGATCTCGGCGGCGACATCGGGCCGCACGAAATTCTCCAGCACCAGATAGGGGAAGGGGTCACTTTCCAGCGTCTTCGCGCGGAAGGAGTCCAGATCGATCATGCTCATCGCGGGCCACCCATTTGCATGACCGAATATGTACGGCCCGCCGCCGTCAATTACAACGCCGCGTCATGCCGCAGGCTGTCGCAGCGCCAGCCGGCGCGTTACCTCAGCGGCGGCGCGGGCGGTCTCGTCCAGCGGCGTGTAGGTCCAGTCCTCCAGCGCGCCGGTGAAGGGCCGCGTATAGCCGGCCTTGCGCATCGCATCGTGGAAGCGCGTGAACTTGGCGCTGCCACCTTCCAGCATGATGACATGAACCGGCTTGCCCGTGGCGCAGGCCTCCGAGACCATGTTCACCGAATCGCAGGTGACGACGAGATAGTCGGCGAGGCCCAGATAGCCGAAATAGGGGTTGTCGCCGGTGCCGTCCCAGACCACCGCCGGCGCGCCGGCCAGCCGCTCGCGCAGGCGGCGGTCATTCTCCGCACCGGTGCGCCGCGAGGGGGTGACGGCAAGGCCCACGCCCTGTTCCCGCGTCAGCGCCAGCAGCCGGTCGCACAGCGTATCGATAACGGCTTCGTCCAGCCGGTAGCGGTCATTGCTGCCGCCGACCGAGACGGTCACCAGCGGGCGCGGCAGATGGGCGAGTTGCGGCGCGAACTTCGCGGCCTCATCGTCCAGCCGGGCGCGGGTGACGCGGTTCAGCGAACCGAAGGTGGTGAACACATTGTCGCCGCGCACCGTGTCATGTTCCGGCACGATCATCAGGTCGAAATGCCGGGGGTCGACCTTCGGGTCCTGTATCTGCACGGTAAAGGTCCTGCCGCCGCTGGCCTTGCGCATGGCGATGGCGGGGCCGGCCGACTGCCGGCCGCTGGCGATTAGGATATCGGGGAAGGGCGGGTCCAGACGGTCGCCGCCCGGCCCGGCGGCGGCAAGCGAGGCCCAGAGCGGGGAGGGTGGCAGCCAGCGCCAGGGCAGGGCGGGGGCAATCCGCTTCACCACCGGCTGGATGCCCAGCGCCTCGGCAAGGCCGATGGCCTGAATTTCCATGCCGACCTTGCCGTCGGTCACCACCCAGCAGGTCAGTGCCGCTGTGTCCATGCGCGCATAATTCCCGTGAACGCCGTGAAGGGCCGGCACCCTGACATGCGCGATAAGGACGGGCAAGCCGGATGCGCGCCGGGTAAAAATATTGCGCAACATAATTGCACGACTTGCGACTTGTTGTTATATAGTTGCGCAAAATCGGGCCAGCAGGGAGGCCCGGTATCAAGCCTCTCACCCTCCAAGGAAGCCTTATGCCGACCCGGCGCGTGAAACTCGACCGTATCGACCGACGCATCCTCGACGATCTTCAGCAGAATGGGCGGATGACCAATGTGGATCTGGCGCGCCGCGCCGGCATCTCCGCACCGCCCTGCCTGCGCCGCGTGCGCGCGCTGGAGGAGGCGGGCTTCATCCGCGGCTACCACGCCGATATCGCGCCGGAACTGCTGGGCTATGAGCTGACGGTGTTCGCGCTGATCGGCCTGTCCAGCCAGGCCAAGGCCGACCTCCGGATGTTCGAGGACACGGTGAATGGCTGGGCCGAGGTGCGCGAGTGCCACATGCTGGCCGGCGAGGCGGATTTCCTGCTGAAGGTCGTGGCGGAGAACTGGGATGCCTACAAGACCTTCGTGGACGAACGGCTGACCGCCGCGCCGAACGTGAACCATGTGAAGACCATGCAGGTGCTGCAGACCACGAAATACGCGCCCGGCGTGCCCATTGACGTGGACGCGGTCGAGGAGTAGGGGAAACGGTCTCCCCTCACCCGGACGCTGCGCGCCCACTCTATTCCGTCGCCACCTACTCCGCCCGTCACCCCCGCACTTGTTGCGGGGGTCTAGGCCTCCGCTCGCTGGATGGCCGCCGGAGCAGGCTGGACCCTGGATTCCCGGCACAAGGCCGGGAATGACGGCTGAAGAAAGCGGCACCGATAGGCGATTCCTATTTCTTTTCCCTCGCCCCCTTGGGGGAGCTGGGTGAGGGGGAACGCTGCTACTCCGCCGCTTCCAGATTGGTGCGTTCCACCCGCGCGGCGCAGAATTTCAGCTCCGGTATCTTGCCGAACGGGTCGAGCGCCGGGTTGGTCAGGAAATTGGCCGCCGCCTCCGCATAGCAGAACGGGATGAAGATCGTGCCGCTGGGCATGTCGGTGTCGGCGCGAGCCTTCAGCGCGATGGCGCCGCGCCGCGTGCGCACCCGGATCGTCTCGCCCGGCTCGATACCGGCTGCCACCAGATCGGCCGGCGACAGATGGCAGAAAGGTTCCGGCTCGATGGCGTCCAGCACGGTCGCGCGCCGTGTCATGGCGCCGGTGTGCCAGTGTTCCAGCACCCGCCCGGTGGTCAGCACGAAGGGATAGTCTTTGTCCGGCATCTCGTCCGGCGGCAATATGTCGGCGGCGACGAAGCGTGCCTTGCCGCTCTCCGTCGGGAAGCCGTCGCCGAAGATCACTTCCTGTCCTGGATCGTCCGCGCTGTCGCAGGGATAGGTGACGGAGCCCGCGCGCTCCAGCCGCTCCCAGCTGATGCCCCGGATCGAGGGCATCAGGCCGCGCATCTCCTCATAGGCCTCGCGCGGGTGGCTGTAGTGCCAGCGGAGGCCCAGCCGGTTGGCAATCTCCTGGATGATCCACCAGTCGGGCCGCGCATCGCCCGGTGCGTCGATGGCCTTGCGGCCAATCTGCACCTGCCGGTTGGTGTTGGTGAAGCTGCCATCCTTCTCCGGGAAGGCGGTCGCTGGCAGGATGACATCGGCGAAGGCGGCGGTCTCGGTCAGGAAGATTTCCTGCACCACCAGATGGTCGAGCTTCGCCAGCGCTTCGCGCACATGGCTCTGGTCGGGGTCCGACATGGCCGGATTCTCGCCCATGATGTACATGCCGCTTATGTCGCCGCGATGGGCGGCATTCATGATCTCGACCACGGTCAGTCCGGCATGCGGGGCAATATCACGCCCCCAGGCGGCCTCGAAGCTGTCGCGGATTTCCGCATCCCCGACCGGGCGGTAATCCGGCAGGAACATCGGGATCAGCCCGGCGTCCGACGCGCCCTGCACATTGTTCTGGCCGCGCAGGGGATGCAGCCCGGTGCCGGGCCGCCCGACCTGCCCGGTCAGCAGCGCCAGCGCGATCAGGCAGCGCGCATTGTCGGTGCCATGGGTGTGCTGCGAGACGCCCATGCCCCAGAAGATCATCGCCGCCTTGGCCTGCGCGTACAGCCTGGCGACCTCGCGGATGGTGGCGGCGGGAATGCCGCACACGCCTTCCATGCGTTCCGGGGTGAAGGCGGTGGTGCGGGCCTTCAGCTCCTCGAAGCCCTCGGTAAAGCGCTCGATATAGGCGGGGTCGGTCAGCCCTTCCTCGATGATGGTGTGGATCATGCCGTTCAGCAGCGCCACATCGGTGCCGCCCCGGAATTGCAGATGCAGATGGGCGTGGCGCGTCAGCCCCTGGCCGCGCGGGTCCATGACCACCAGCTTCGCGCCGCGCTTGGCCGCGTTCTTGATGAAGGTCGCGGCGACCGGATGGTTCACCGTCGGCGTGGCGCCGATGATGATGATGACGTCGGAATTAGCGCACTCGTAGAACGGCGCCGTCACCGCGCCGGAGCCGATGCCCTCCATCAGTGCGGCGACCGAGGAGGCGTGGCACAGCCGCGTGCAGTGATCGATATTGTTGGTGCCGAAGCCGGTGCGCACCAGCTTCTGGAACAGGTAGGCCTCCTCGTTCGAGCCCTTGGCCGAGCCGAAGCCGGCCAGCGCGTCAGGCCCGTGGGTGTCGCGAATCCGGGCGAGGCCGGTTGCCGCTACCTCCAGCGCTTCCTCCCAGCTTGCCTCGCGGAAATGCGTCAGCGGGTTGGCCGGATCGACATCCAGCGCGCGCGCCTTCGGGGCATCTTCCCGGCGAATCAGCGGTTTGGTAAGCCGTTCCGGCGAATGCACATAGTCGAAGCCATAGCGCCCCTTCACGCACAGCCTGTTGTGGTTGGCCGGCCCGTCGCGGCCCTTCACCGCCAGGATGCGGTTGTCCTCGATCTGGAAGGTCAGCTGGCAGCCGACACCGCAATAGGGGCACAGGCTGTCCACTTCGCGCTCCGGCTGCTTGCCGGGCAGGCCATCCTCCTTCAGCAGGCTGGCCGGCATCAGCGCGCCGGTCGGGCAGGCCTGCACGCATTCGCCGCAGGCCACGCAGGTGCTGTCGTCCATCGGATCGGCGAAATCGAACACGATCTCCGATTCGTGGCCGCGTCCGGCCATGCCGATCACATCGTTTACCTGCACCTCGCGGCAGGCGCGGACGCACAAATTGCACTGGATGCAGGCATCCAGATTGACGGCGATGGCGGGATGGCTGGAATCCGGCTTCGGGCGGGCGGGCCGTGCCGGGAAGCGGCTGTCCGCCACATCCATCGCCTGCGCCCAGTGCCAGAAGCTGCTGGCCGGATCATGCGCCTTTTCTTGCGCCGGCTGGTCGGCCAGCAGCAGCTCGAAGATCATCCGGCGCGACGCCTTCGCCCGCTCGGAGGCGGTCTTCACCTTCATGCCGACGGCGGGCTGACGGATGCAGGAGGCGGCCAGCGTGCGCTCGCCCTCGATCTCCACCATGCAGGCGCGGCAATTGCCGTCCGGCCGATAGCCGGGTGAGGGCTTGTGGCAGAGATGCGGAATCTCGGTGCCCAGCCGCTGCGCGGCCTGCCAGATCGTCTCGCCGGGAGCGGCCTCGACCTCGTGCCCGTCCAAGGTGAAGCGGATGGCGTCCGTCATGGCCTTTTCCCCGCAATGTCCTCCGGGAAGAATTTCAGCACGCTCATCATCGGGTTGGGGGCAGCCTGCCCCAGCCCGCAGATCGAGGCATCGCGCATCGCCTGTGCCAGGTCGCCCAGCAGCGCCTCGTCCCATTGCCGCGCCGCCATGAGTGCCGCCGCCTTCTCGGTACCCAGCCGGCAGGGCGTGCACTGGCCGCAGCTTTCATGCGCGAAGAAGCGCATCAGGTTCAGCGCCGCGTCGGCCACATTGTCCTTGTCCGACAGGATGATGACGGCATGGCTGCCGACGAAGCTGTCATGCTCGGCCAGCGTACCGAAATCGAGCGGGATGTCGGCAAGGCTCTCCGGCAGGATACCGCCAGAGGCGCCGCCCGGCAGATAGGCCCTGAAGCTGTGGCCCTCGGCCATGCCGCCACAGAATTCGTCGATCAGCTCGCGCGCGGTGATGCCGGCCGGCGCCAGCTTCACACCCGGTTCGCGCACCCGGCCGGAGACGGAGAAGGCACGGATGCCCTTGTGGCCGCGCCGCCCCAGCCCGGCGAACCACTCCGCCCCGTCCTGCAGAATGTCGCGCACCCAGAACAGCGTCTCGACATTGTTCACCAGCGTTGGCCGCCCGAAGATGCCCTTCTCCGCGACATAGGGCGGGCGGTGGCGGGGCAGGCCGCGCTTGCCCTCGATCGATTCGATCATCGCCGATTCTTCGCCGCAGATATAGGCGCCGGCGCCGCGCCGCAGATGGATGCGGATGTCGCCGGGAATGCCGGACTCCCGCAGATGATGCAGTTCCAGGGCGAGAGTGCCGCGCAGATGCGGATATTCGTCGCGCAGATAGAGATAGATATCCTCGCAGCCGGTGACGGTGGCCGCGATCAGCATGCCCTCGAACAGCCGGTGCGGATCGCGCTCCATATAGAAGCGGTCCTTGAAGGTGCCGGGCTCGCCCTCGTCGGCGTTGATCGCCAGATATTTCGGGCCGGGCTGGCTGCGCACCAGCGCCCATTTCCGGTCGGTCGGGAAGCCGGCACCGCCCAGGCCGCGCAAGCCAGCCTCGCCGAGCTGGGCGATGATGTCCTCGGCACTCAGCCGGCCGTCGCGCAGATCGCGCAGCAGATCGTAGCCGCCGCCCTCGATATAGGCTGCCAGACTGTCATAGGGCACCGCCTCAGGCTGCGGGAAGGGACCGCCGGCACGCAGCATCTCCGCCGTGCAGCCGGTCAGCTGGATGCGGCCATAGGCGGCCACCGGCGCCTTGTCACAGGCGCCCATGCAGGGCGCGCGCAGGACGCGCCGGCCGCGCGGCGGATCAGCCTCCAGATCGGCGATGATCGCCTCCGCGCCGTTCAGCCGGCAGCTCAGGCTGTCGCAGACCCGGATGGTCAGGCCCGGTGCCTCCTCGCCTTCCTTCACCACATCGAAATGGGCGTAGAAGGTGGCGACCTCATACACTTCCGCCATCGGCAGCCGCATCATATGGGCCAGCGCCGCCAGATGCCGGGCCGAGAGATGGCCGTAATGATCCTGGATGGCGTGCAGATGCTCGATCAGCAGGTCGCGGCTCTTCGGACGGTCCGCCAGCAGCCAGTCAAGTTCGACAATGGCCTTGGGGTCCACCTGCCGGCCCTTGGCGAAGGCACGGGCCCGGCGCTGGCCAGCCTCGCCATCACGGCCCGCGAGACGACCCATTTGCCGCCCCGGCCGATGGGCTACGGGGGCGATGGCTGCGTCGTCGCCTGACGGCTTCTGTCCGTCCTGCGGCATGGCTTTCTCCCTCAATCTGTCCGGACCTTATGTGTCCTCTGGTCCGTTTGCTGACTAGGCCTAGCGCGATCCGTCAGCTTTCGTCCAGCGGAACAAGGGCAATCACGTCGCCATTTATCAATTGTTTACCCACATGTTCGAAATTCACGGTGACACGGTTGCCGATCACGGACTGAACCTGGCCTATGCCCCAATCCTCTTCGGTGGGATGGTGCACAAGCATGCCGGGCGTCAGGATGGTCACGCCGCGATAGGGCGATGAGGGTGAGTAGCGTCGGTCGGACGTCATGTCGGTTTCTAAGCCTCGCCTCGCCAATTGCATTCAGGGCGGGCAGGATAGAGCAAAAGGAGATGCGAATGCAGATCGAGTCGCGGGTCATGGATCTTTTGATCTCCCGCCTGTGCCACGACCTCATCAGCCCGGCCGGCGCCATCGTCAACGGCATCGAGCTGGTCGAGGAGTTCGGCGGCGAAGATATGGCCGGAAACGACCTGTCGGGGGATGACATGACCGGCGAGGCGATGGCGCTGGTCGGCCGCAGCGCGCGCCAGCTGTCGGCCAAGCTCAGCCTGTTCCGCGTCGCCTTTGGCAGCTCCGGTGAGCGCGACAATTTCCCGGCCGAAGAATGCCGCCGCCTGCTCGACGCCTATCTGCAGGAAGGCAAGGTGCGACCGGACTGGGCGCTGGACCGCCTGCCCGCCGGGCCGGGTGCTGCACGGCTGGTGCTGCTGCTGGCCATCATCGCCGCCGAATCCCTGCCGCGTGGCGGTGTGCTGCGGCTTGACGGTGGCGATGGTAATGCGGTGCTGCAGATTCGCGCTGCCGGCGCCGATGCCCGGCTGGAGGGTGGCACGGAAGCGGCGTTGCTGGCGGGCATGACCGGGGCCGCTGTGCCGGAAGACCTCGACCCCCGTGCGGCACCGGCCTATCTCGCCGGGTTGATCGCCGCGCGGCGTGGCGAGCAGATACGCATCGCCAAGGAAAACGGGGCAATCATCCTGACCGTGTAGCTGTGCGAATCGGCCCGGAAAAGGCTGGTCAGGCCTCGATTTGCAATTATGTACGATTTTACGAAAAAATATTTTGCCACGTTTACTAAGTTTTAAAGGTCCTGTTTCAGTATGCCTTCATTGGTTAATATGGCCGTGGCGAAATCGTCGCTGACGGCGCTCTCGCGGCTACATGACGTAAGGACGGTCTAGCATGGATGATCTGCTCAACGAATTCCTGACGGAGACGGTCGAGAATCTGGGGACGCTGGACGTTGAGCTGGTGCGCCTGGAGCAGAACCCGAACGATCCGGAACTGCTCAGCAACATCTTCCGCATCGTTCACACCATCAAGGGCACCTGCGGGTTCCTAGGGCTGCCGCGACTGGAAGCGGTCGCGCATGCCTCCGAAAACGTGCTGGGCCGGTTCCGCGATGGCGAGCTGGAAGTGACGCCGCAGGCGGTGACGCTGATCCTGGCCTCGCTCGACCGGATCAAGATGATCATCCAGGTGCTGGAGGAGACCGAGGCCGAGCCGGAAGGCGAGGACAGCGATCTGATCGCCGCCCTGGACGCGATGGCCGCCGGCGAGACCACCGTTACCATAGAGACGGCTGCCGCTGCCGCCGCGCCTGCCGAGGAGCCAGTGATGGCCGCCGAGGAAGAGGCTGCCGCGATGGGCGGCAATGAAGGCGAGGTCGGCACGCGCCCGGGCGAGGTGTCGCTGGACGAGTTGGAGGCGGTGTTCCTGGCGACCCCTGGGCCGGAAGACATGGCGCCGTCGCAGCCTGAGGAAGAAGAGGAAGAGGAGCCTGTCGCCGCCGCCGTGCCGAGCAAGCCGGCTGCCGTTCCGGCTGCCAGCAAGCCCGCGACCGAGGTCGCGCGGAGTGCCGACGAGAGCAAGGAATCCTCGGTCGCGAACCAGACCATCCGCGTCTCGGTCGAGCTGCTGGAGAACCTGATGACCATGGTCAGCGAGCTGGTGCTGACCCGCAACCAGCTGCTGCAGATCATGCGGCGCTACAAGGATTCGGAATTCACCGTGCCGCTGCAGCGCCTGTCGCAGGTGACGTCGGAGCTGCAGGACGGTGTCATGAAGACCCGCATGCAGCCCATCGGCAATGCCTGGGCGAAGCTGCCGCGCATCGTGCGCGACCTGTCGCACGAACTGAACAAGAAGATCGATCTGCGCATGCTGGGCGCCGATACCGAGCTTGACCGCCAGGTGCTGGAGCTGATCAAGGATCCGCTCACCCACATGGTGCGCAACTCGGCCGATCACGGCATCGAGTCGATTGCCGACCGCCTGGCGGCCGGCAAGCCGGAAACCGGCGTTATCACGCTGAACGCCTATCATGAGGGCGGCCACATCATCATCAAGATCAACGATGATGGGCGCGGCCTGAACATCGAGAAGATCAAGCAGAAGGTGCTGCAGAACGGGCTGGCCAGCGAGGCCGACCTGGAGGGCATGACCACCCAGCAGATCCAGCAGTTTATCTTCAAGGCCGGCTTCTCGACGGCGGCGCAGGTAACCTCCGTGTCCGGCCGCGGCGTCGGCATGGATGTGGTGCGCACCAACATCGAGAAGATCGGCGGCACCATCGAGCTCAACAGCCAGGAAGGCAAGGGCTCGACCTTCATGATCAAGATCCCGCTGACGCTGGCCATCGTCTCCGCGCTGGTCGTGGAATGCCGGGGCGAGCGTTTCGCGATCCCGCAGATCAGCGTGGTCGAGCTGGTGCGCGCCTCGAACAATTCCGAGCATCAGATCGAGATGCTGAACGACGTGCCGGTGCTGCGCCTGCGCGACCGCCTGCTGCCGCTGGTGTCGCTGGCGAAGATGCTGGACATGGACGCGGTGGAGACGGACGGCGAGCGCGACAGCTTTATCGTCGTCACCCAGGTCGGTACCTATACCTTCGGCATCATCGTCGACCGCGTGTTCGACACCGAGGAAATCGTGGTGAAGCCGGTGGCGCCGATCCTGCGCTCCATCTCGCTGTTCTCCGGCAACACCATCCTGGGCGATGGCAGTGTCATCATGATCCTCGATCCCAACGGCATCGCCGCCGCGACCGGCGAGATCGGCGTCACCCTGGACGACAAACGCAACGAGACCCTGGCCATCGATTCCAGCGCCTCGCGCGCCCGGACCTCGCTGCTGGTGTTCCGTGCCGGCGACGAAAGCCCGAAGGCGGTGCCGCTGGCCCTGGTGGCACGCCTGGAGGAGATCGACTGCTCCAAGGTCGAATGGTCGGATGGCCGTCCGGTGGTGCAGTATCGCGGCCGCCTGATGCCGCTGGTCCCGATCTTCGACGGCTACCAGGTGAAGTCCGAGGGCACCCAGCCGGTGCTGGTGTTCGCCGAGAAGGAGCGGGCGATGGGCCTGATGGTCGACGAGATCGTCGATATCATCGAGGACCGTATCGAGATCAACATGAAGACGGAGCGGCGCGGCCTGATGGGCAGCGCCATCATCGGCGGCAAGGCGACCGAGGTCATCGACGCCGGCCACTACCTGTCGCAGGCCTTCGCCGACTGGTTCGATGCCGATGCCACGCTGCCGGAGGAAAAGAAGGACCTGACCGGCAAGCGCGTGCTGCTGGTCGATGACAGCCCGTTCTTCCGCAACCTGCTGACGCCGCTGCTGACCGTGGCGGGCTATGAGGTCACGGCGGCGGAAAATGCCAGCACGGCCCTGTCCTATTGCGAGGAAGGCCGCGACTTCGATGTCATCGTCAGCGACATCGAGATGCCGGGCATGAGCGGCTTCGACTTCGCCAAGGCGGTGCGTGAGAGCCGCTGGCAGGACGTGCCGATGGTGGCGCTGTCCTCGCACACCAGCCCGCGCGACCTCGACCGTGGCCGTGAGGCCGGCTTCAACGATTATGTCGCGAAAGACGACCGCGACGCTCTGCTGCAAACCCTGTCGCAGACCATCGGGATCATGTGAGGTAGAAGATGGCAAACGATCTTGTAACCCGTCAGTCCACTGAGGTCCTCGACCCGGCAGCGGAACTGACCCGGCAATATGTTACTGTCTTCGTCGCCGAGCAGATGTTCGGTTTCCCGGTGCTCGTCGTGCACGATGTGCTGGGGCCGCAGCGGATCACCCGCATCCCGCTGGCGCCGCCGGAGATTGCCGGTTCGCTGAACCTGCGCGGCCGCATTGTGACCGCGGTCGACATGCGCCGCCGTCTCGGCCTGCCGCCGGTGTCGGATAGCAAGGGAATGAGCGTCGTTGTCGAAAGCCATGGCGAGCTCTATAGCCTGATGGTCGATCAGGTGGGCGAGGTGCTGAACCTCTCCAACCAGGCGTTCGAGCATAATCCGCCGACGCTGGAGCCGCGCTGGCGCGAGGTGTCGAGCGGTATTTCCCGGCTCGACAAGAAGCTGCTGGTGCTGATCGACGTCGACCGGCTGCTCGACTTCTCGCGCGCCCAGGCCGCCTGAGGCCGGGCATGACGACAGGAAGGGGCCGTCGCCACCAGGGCGGTTCCTTTCTCTTGCAAATCAAAGACGCCAAGCCGAGGCAATAGAAGCGGTCCCATGAAATCCTGTCTGATAGTCGATGATTCCCGCGTGGTTCGCATGGTTGCCCGGAAAATCCTGGAGCAGCTTTCCTTCGCGACGTCCGAGGCAGCCGATGGGCAGCAGGCCGTGGAGGCGTGCAAGCAGAATATGCCCGACGCGGTGTTGCTTGACTGGAACATGCCGGTGATGAACGGGATCGAGTTTCTGAGGGCCTTGCGCGCTATGGAAGGCGGCGACAAGCCGGTGGTCGTGTTCTGCACCACCGAAAACGAAATGTCGCGCATTCAGGAAGCCCTGATGGCAGGCGCCAACGAGTACATCATGAAGCCTTTCGACGGCGAGATCATCCAGTCGAAGTTCCAGCAAGTGGGGCTGATCTGATGCCCGCCGGTGCCGCAGGTGGCGGAGCGGGGCGCGCGCCCTATCGCATCATGCTGGTCGATGATTCGGCGGTGATCCGCGGGCTGTACACCAAGGTGATATCGGCCGAGCCGGACATCGAGATCGTTGCCTCGGTCGGCGATGGCGAGATGGCGTTGCGCGCGCTGGAGCGCAACGACATCGAGGTCGCGGTGCTGGACATCGAGATGCCGCGCATGGACGGGCTGACGGCCCTGCCGAAGCTTCTGAAGATCAATCCGAATCTTCAGATCATCATGTCCTCGACGCTGACGCTGAAGAACGCTGATATCAGCTTGCGCGCCATGCAGGCCGGTGCGAAGGACTATATCCCGAAGCCGACCACCACCGGGGCGCTGGTCTCCGCCGCCGATTTCAAGCGCGAGCTGGTGCAGAAGATTAAGGTGCTGGGGGCCGCGCGCCGCAAGGTCAGCGGCGGCAAGGCACCATCGGTTGCCCAGCCGGCGCGCTTCAGCGCTGACCGGCGGCCC